>NZ_JAXCHU010000006.1:0-272296 GCF_035984695.1 Glaciihabitans sp. GrIS 2.15 | reverse complement strand
CCGGGCGCCAACACCTGCCCACACCCCCCGCCCGCCCTGTCACTGCAATAACGCCGGGGGGGGGGGGCCCCCGGGGCCCCCCCCCCCGCGACAGCCCGGCACCGAAAGGCAATACCGGCGGCCCCCGAAGGCAATGTTCAACGGCCCCCGAACTCGCAAATACTCACCACAGCATATGACCCATCCCCCCACCGATGCAACGGTTTATCTTCCCTTGATATTTGTTCAATACGGGGTATCGCGCGCGCAAAAAAAAATTCCTGCAATTCTCGACTGTCTGAAAGATTATTGAAAATTCACCCTGGGTCGACTCCGCGCGCTCACGATTCAGCGCTCCCGACCTTCTGCTGGCGGATCCCCGCAACCGACCGCTGAACCGGAAAACGGCGCCCCAACTACGCCAACCCAGCCCACAGAATCCGCCGTGTTTTTTATTCCGTTTCGTGAGCTGACCCCAAGCTCACAAACGAGTGTCAGCGGAAAACGATCGAGTGTCACACCCTGGGGCGACGATCGGGACTAGCCGAAATGGGGCCTTCGAACACCCGGCCGGAATTATCGAAAATCCACTAACCAGAAATGATGATGGAAAAGATCTTCGGATTTTTTTGAATCGCAACGAATTCTTGAGCGTACCCAATCGCTTTTGCACGGGTCCAACTCTGCTGTGTTCTCAAATCGATGTTGGCGGGCATTGGCCCGATGTTCCAGTAGCCGCCCGGACGCGGAGCGTCGTTTTTTGTGAAGAACACCATGACTATCCGCTTCCCCGTAGCCGCGTTTTCCCGCAGTCGGACTCTGCCGAGCGCGACGCCAAGCTTTCCCGACTCGGCGCTTGAACTCGCATGATCCCAGTTCGCTTGTATCGCTTGAATCTCGGTGAGAATTCTCGATTGCACGACGTCGGGGAGGGGCTGTGACTTGTCGACGACCACGAACGACCCATTAGCAAGCTTGTATACCAGCTGGCCTGGGCGAAGAAGAGTGTCGGCTGAGACCACATCGCCGGGTGCGTGAGCAGCCATCGTTGGCTTTGGCGTGCCAGCATTCGGGATATTTGTCGGTTTTGGTACCCCAGTAACGGGGACGGGCGGTGGATTTGGCGTGCCGACAACGGGGTCGGGCGGTGGATTTGGCGTACCGACAACGGGTACCGGCGGCGGATTTGGCATACCAACGATAGGGATATGCGTCGATTCTGGTCGTGTATCCGACGCCAACGTGGTGCAACCCGAGACCCCTCCGATGAGCGCGACCGCGAGCAGTGCAACTGCGGCGAGTCTGACCATGCCGTGCGCAATCTCGATCACGTTCGCAGCCCCTCCGCACGGTCTCGTCTACTCGAGCGTGAGCTTATCTGGCACCCATTACTGGGTGGGTAGCACAGGCCAGTGAGTCTGTGACTGATCCGTTTGATTGGAGTGGCTGACTTCCCTGCCTGGCGTGGAGAAAGCATGCGGAATGCGGAATAAGAAATGCGGAATGCGGAATGCGAAGAAGAATACTGATCGCGGTGCGAGAGTCGCTGCATGAGCGAATGAGTGTCAACGCGGTGACCGTGCTGTGCGACCAGATCGTGATCACCGAACGAATACGAAAATGAACACTCCGTTGCTCTCGTGACCGCTTCGTTCCCCCGAGAGTGGTGAGAGCCACATCAGCCCCATTTTCTCTGCGTTCTGACGTGTGCAGAGATGACGAACAATGAGAATTGCGCGACACGGTACCCATGACTTTATCGACCGGATTAGACCTTGATCCAGGGGAAATGCGGGTCGCCACAGTACCCGTGACTGGTGAACTCAGCCGAACAGACCGAGAACACCCGTGGAGACTGCAGCTCCTCAATCGAGGGACCTTCTCCGACTAGTGCAGTGCTGCTTGCGGTATCTGCCGGGTGACGTCACCGAGGGTCGCTGCCATGAAGCGACCGTGATCCTCTCCAGGTTGGTCCGGACGCGACTGGTTCGATCGCCATTTCCCAGTGACAGAGCTTCGTTACGCCTGTCAGAAAGGTCTCTGGCTTTCGACCTGTCACGCTGGCTGTCTCTCATTCGAGAACCTGACCGCCTGTGATTCACGCTCGTGATTCAAGGTCGTGATTCAAGACCACAGCGCCCAGATCATCTCGCGCAGCAGCTTCGGAGTATTTTCGTCGATCGGGCGTGGCCGAAGGCGCTCATCGGCGCGTCAGCTCACTGCCGTGTATGGCTATCGCCTCGCCGATGATTCATCGTTCAGGTGCGGCGTCCCTGCACGAACGTTAGCGGTAGCGTCGCGAGCGAGATCGCGGCGGCGACCAGCAATGCCGGGGAAAAGGACAGTCCCGCAGCAATAGTGCCAACGAGCACAGAGCCCACGCCGGTGCCAGCGTCGAAGCCAATGTTCCAGAACGCACTTGCGGTGCCGTATTCCCTACGTGAAACAGCGCCAAGTGACAACAGCAGGGTGAGATTTTGAATGCCGCCATATCCGATTCCGACGAGAGCTAGCGCGATCAGGAAGAGAATGACTGTGGTGCCGCCGGGGTTCTCGACGGCGAGGGCGGTGAGTGCGAGTCCTGCAACGGTCATGAGCACGAGGGGCCACAAAAAAACCCGGGTCCCGTAGCGATCAGCGAGGGACCCGATCCGCCACCGGCTGACCGCTGCGGCAACGGTGAATAAGGCGAGACCTCCCGCCGTCGCCAGCGGTGCCGAACTCATTTGCGGAGCGAACGTGATGATTCCGCCACCCGCCAGAGTGGCACCGAGCAGGATGATCGTCGGTCGGGCCAGCCTGCTGGCAACCCGACGCCGCGACGGGTCGTCGAATACCCGACGCGAAAAGTCACTATCCGTGGCGTCGTCGGACGTATCGGCGAATTGCAGCCGTTCGACATCGTTCTCCCGCAGTGCCCGTGCGAGCCAGGGAGTGGCTGCGATTCCCAGGATGGAGGTGCTGCCAAGGGCGAACACGATCCAGTATCCAATCCCATCGACGAGCGATGGCCCCGCGGGCAGAAGTACGACCTGCGGGATGGCGATTGCCGCACCGTACGCTCCGATCGCGGCACCGTGTCGTGCTGGCGGGACGAGTTGGGCGAGGGTAGTGGATCCGGCGACGGTGAGAATTCCGAATCCAAACCCTCGGAGGACTGACATCGCAAGGATCCACCCGAGTTGGTCGGAGACCAGATGCAGCATGGAGGGGCCACCCAGAAACAGCAGGCCAGCGGCCAGGACCGGTGCGGTACCGAAACGCGCCAGTAGCCGAGGAACGAAAGGCTGGGTGGCGATTGTGGCAAGCAGGAGGAGCCCGTTGACGACGCCTGACCCGGCTGCATCCGCACCGCCATGTACCGCCCACAGCGGAGAGACCGGAAGGAGTGCTGCGTAGCCCGAGAATCCGGCAGCGGTAATCAGGAGCAGCGCCGGCATCCCCCGCTCACGCCACACCGGGATGCGCGGTGCTGGGTAGCGTTGGCTCACGATGGCCAACCCTATCTGGCCGTCATGGCGCGGCCGCCTCACCAAGAACAGGGGAGGGGAAAACCTGGAGTTGGCTCGCGAAGCAGGTGTGTGCGAAATCATGGCGGCGCCAACGCCTGCGGCGCTTCGACAGTGGAGATCAGCGTCTGTTGTAGAGATCCAGTCGACGGTCGGCGTGGACGTCGTTCAGCGGGCTTATTGATTTGTCGCGAGCGAGGGCGAGGTCGACCGTGACCATCGCTGTGTGCTCCTCGCCAAGCTGGATGGAGGTTATCGGATATCCGTCCGCATCGACTATCACGGTTCCACCCAGCCAGTCCTGGCCACGCTCATGCCCGACTCGGTCGGCTACCGCGATGAACATGCGATTGACCGCTGCATCAGACTGCACCCGGACGATCTCCCCGGGACGCTCAGCAGCCGGTCGCGGGTAGAGCGGCCAGTTCACCGGTGCACACAGGAGATCTGCGCCGTCGAGTGCGATCCGGCGCACCCACTCCGGAAATTCGAGGTCGTAACAGATCATCAGTCCAAGGCGGCCGTACTGCGTATCTACGACCGGGGGATACCCGTCGCCCGCTATGAACCCGCAGCTCTTTTCGGTGTTCCACAGGTGTGTTTTGCGGTAGCGGGCCAACACGCCGTTTCGGTCAACAATCACAGCCGAGTTGTATACCTCGTCGCCGGCTGCGAGTTCGCTGAAGCCGCTTACGATCACGATGCCGAGCTCCGACGCTGTGCGCACCAGCTCGCGGATATACGGCCCGTCGAGGGGCTGGGCCGACGCGAGCAACTCTTCACGGTCTGCGAACATATAGCCGCAATTCGCGAGCTCTGGGAGCACCACGATATTGGCACCCCGACCGGCGGCATCCCTCACCTCCACGTCAATGCGTTTCAGCGACTCGGCGGCGTCACCGATCACGGGCGCCAACTGGATGCAGGCGATCGTGACCAGCCCACCCTCCGTCATTGTGCCGCGCCCTCGAGTTCTGCGTCACTTTTCACGCGTGCTTTTTCCTCTTCCTTACGGTCGAAGCTGCGTGAGAAAAGCAGGTACAGCCCTCCCGAGACCACGAGCCCGATCGCGAATGAGAAGTCTGCGCCACCCAGCATTTGCGCGATAGGGCCGACAAAGAAGCTCACAGAGAAAAAGGGAATCATCACAAGGAAGCCGACCGAGTACGCCACCATACCGCGCCACGCCCACCGTCGATAGAGCCCATTAGGCTTCAGGATCTCCGCAATCGCATACTTGCCGCGCCGAACGAAATAGAAGTCGACCAGGTTGACGGCAGTCCACGGCACGAGGAAGTACAGCATGAGCAGAACGAAGCTGTTGAAGCTGCTCACGTAGTTGTTCGGGATGACCAGAGCGATGACGACAGAGGTGACGCCCACCACGATGAGGCCGATGACCCGCAGCCGCACGGTGGGCCGCACGGCAGTGAATCCGTCGATCGCGCTCGATCCCGTGAGCATCGCGCCATAGGCGTTGACACCCATGATCGAGATGAGTGCGAGCACGGAGACAAGCACAGTTATCGTGCCGAAACCGGGGAAGAGCAGGTCGCCGATTTGGTGAAGGGCGAGGATCGGATCGGCGTTGGGAATATAGCTGGCCAGCAGAGCGCCGAGCGACATGAGCCACACCGCGGACAGGGCTGCTCCCGCATAGACGGAGGTGATGAGTTTCGGAGCCGAGACGTCCGCAGGGAGGTAGCGCGTGTAGTCAGAGACGTAAACGGCATAGCTGATGTTGTAGCCGGCAGCGATTGAGAATTGCACGAGGAACGCGACGGTGTTCCATCCGGATGTCGCCACCGCGGCCCCCTGCACGACAGGTACAGAGGAGAAATGGACGATCGCGACGATGGTGATAATCGTGAAAACGACGATGAGCAGGTAGGTGAGCCAGCGCTGCACGAAATGCAGCAGATCGTGGCCGACCACGGCGATGATGATGGAGACCGCGATAAGTAGCGGGTACCACAGGATTTTGCTGGCCGGCGCGATGAGCCCGATACCCTGCGTGGCGAGGATCGTATCGAACACCATGAAGCCCACATAGACGAAGACGGTTGCGGCGAACGGGACAATGGCCCCGCGGCTGCCGAATTGAGCGCGCGACTGGATCATCTGCGGTAAGCCCATGCGTGGCCCTTGATTGGCGTGGAAAGCCATGAAAAAGGTTCCGAAACACGCGCCGAGCAGAATAGAGAGCACGCTGAACCACACGCTCAGCCCCATCGACGGGCCAATGAACCCGGTGACCAGCGTCGGCAGCACGAAATTGCCGGTGAACCAGAAGGGCCCCTGGTGCCAGACCTTGCCGTGGCGTTCGGAGTGTGGAATGTAGTCGATTGAATGCTGTTCAATCACACTCTCGCGTTTGCTGTCGAGGGTAGTGTCCGACATCTTTGTCCTTTCGGGTTCTGGTCGTCAGCACATCGCACAGCGAAGAAAACGCCAAGCACCACGATGTTGGCGTCCGGAACATCGCGCAACTGGGTACGACGAGCGAACGTCTCCACGCCGGCGTACCGCGGGTTAGCGCTCGCATCGGGTGGACCGACTGGTGGGTGGGACATCGGCGTTTCCCGCTCGTTTTCTCGGACAGTGAAGTACTTATGTGCAACAGGTGATGCGTAACAGACAACTCTGATCCCGCCAGCATGATCGTGGCAGATGGAGAAGTCAAGACCCCGAGCCGCTCACCCGGATCAATTGGTGGGAGGCGTCGGCCGAGATCATCTGGATGATCCTGCCCACATCGTGGAGTGGGTCTTCGCACTCACCGGCTGCAGCTACCGATGCTTGTGCCCGAAAAACCTCTGCTACATCGCGTCGCCAATGTAGGAGTATTTGACGAATACCTCGGAGGCGAGGCCGGATTCTTCGAGCACTCCCTGCACCGCGGTGAGCATGTACTTCGAGTCCCAGCCCATGTAGAGAAAATGTGATTCGTCCAGCTCGTCCCACTGGCCGTTCCATGACTTGGCGCCGAAGATCGGCCCACTGCGTCGCGCGCTGAAGGCCACAACATTTTCGTGCGAATCGGCCCAGAGCCGCTTGAATACCCGATTAAACAGCGACTTGACGTCGTGGACCTCCCAGTGTTCGCCACGGTATTCCACGTATTCAAACTCCCGCTGCCAGCCGCGCGGCCATCCGCGCCTCCGCTGGGCGTCGAGAATCGGTGTGAGCCCGTCATCGTCGATATCGACGGTCGCCGGGCGCGCCCAGATCGCCAGGAAGTCGATGCTGAGCCGGGCAGTGCGATCGCTGATGCCGGCGGTTCCCCATGCGGGTATGTGGGCGAGCATACGGGTGGACGGGATGCTGCTCTTCTCGTACAGTGCGCGCTTCTCGGGGAAGGATTCGTCGAGTGCGCGCTCGGCTAACGACGACTCGAGGAGCGTGAGATTACCGAGAGTCTCTGCGAGAGCACGATGGCTGTTCTGCTCGTCGTCGGTGTATTCCGCCCACGCTCGGGACCCGTCCCCGCTCCAGGTGTCGGCCGGTGCCAGCGGGAAGATGTGCTCCACGTCCAGTTCGAGAGGGCCATCAATGCCAGCGAGCCGCCCCAGAACGTACGTGCTGTGCGGGAGGACTCCGTACTTGAGCGCGACGCGCACCCGCGCATCTGATGGGGTGATTCGGGCGATCGCGCGAGCCAAGGTATCCGCTCTCGCTTCTCGTGCTCGGCACAGGCGTCCCACCAGCCGGTCGTTATCAAGTCCGACGATCGTGCGTCTTAACAAAAGGGACTGAACCTGTTCCAGCGTTTCGATGAGGGCGTTCGCGTGCTCCGTGCCGCGCGAGTGGTCGCGGTAGGCGCGCATCATGAGCGGGTACATCCCCCGACCGAAGGTGTTGGTGAAAGCGAGCTGACGGGCTACCTCACTGTCTGCCGCGTGCGCCGGTTCCAGCAAAATGCGGTAGATCTCCGAGTACTCCCGCCACTCGGCGGCATGCTCTCGAAGGGACTCGAGGTCCAGTCGGGGAAACCTTTGCCGAAATGCGGCGTAGACGCCACGTCCGCCAGTGGTACCCACCTCGTGGCCCGTCGTCATGACCAGATAGTGCTGCCAGAAGCTGGCGATCGACTCTCCGGTGTTCTGTTCGATCGGTACCCAGAACGAATCTTCGATCTCGCTCTGCTCCGCGTGCGAGAGTCCCATCAGCACGTAGTTATGGATCAACTCGTGATCCCGCAGGGGCTCGCCGGTGGAGTTCAGGCTTTCGAAGATCTGCTGGGCGTTCGCATCCGCGCCAAGAGTGATGGCGACATGCTCCAGCCGCTGTAGTCCCGTCCAGATGCGTACCACCTCAGCCGCAGGAACCTGGCTTCGGAAGAAGGCGTAGTTGTCGTCGAAGCGCGAGTCGCGGATGTCGGTGTCCACCAGTCGACGGTCGAGCACGACGCTCTCGAATATCTGGGCCCAGGCACGGTGCGGTCGGAGCTTGGTGCGCGCGGGGTCGGCGTCGCGCACCAACACCTTTTCGAGGTCGGCGGCGAGTGCCGGGTCGGCGGCCAGCACCGGGTCGTGCAGCACGCTGTGATGTAGGGCGGCGACAAGCAGCATGAGGGTCGTGATGCGCTGCTGGCCGTCAATGAGTACGAGCTCGAAGGCAGCCCTTCCGGTGCTGTGGGACGGCTCGGTGCTGGCGGAGGACAGGATCGATCCGATGAAATGCATGTGGCGCTCGTCCGAGTCGGCGGCGGTTCGTATGTCGGCGAGCAGTTGCTCACAGGCGCCGATGTCCCAGCGATACTGGCGTTGGTAGACGGGAACGACGATCGTTGTATCCGCGGCGGAAAGCCAGCGAATCGTGTTGACCGCGGTCGCGTCGATATTCGTGGCAGTTCCCATAATTGACTCCAGCCTATTCTGACGACGGCGCGGATCAGAGCCGACAGGGTGCCAAATGTTAGGCTTACCTAAGTTGGGCCTGTTAAAACGTGCTGGCCCCTGACGGAAGGTCATGATTCGCATCATGGGTTATATCAAGTCCGCCGCTCTCGAAGAGACCGGTTATGTCGTACTAGATCGCTACAACCAGGAGCTCGACCCCAAGGAATGGCAGGATATCGAGTTCGTCGACTGGAAGTCGTCGGGTGAGACGCAATTCGCACCCCTCACCAGTGCGAAGGGTGAGATCGAGGTCAACGGTTTCTGGAACCACAAGCCGCCGCGCACCGACAAGGACGGCGTCTGGATTCCGTCGCAGGTCGAGAAAGCGCCGAACCTCGTGCGTCGCGCGCAGGAACCTGCCGCGAACGTCGGCCGATGCCGCGTCATCGAGTTGCAGCCGAATGTGTACGCTGACACCCTGTACAACCTGCACCAGGACGATAACAACCGCCTGAATCCGGATGGCACCGGCTGGGTCGTGCGCGGATTCTTCAACCTCACCGACGACAAGGACAGCTACTTTGTGCTGCGCGAGAACCGCACCGATCCCAGCGTCGAATATCGGATCGCGCTGCCGGCCGGTTCCCAGCTGATCATAGACACGCAGCGTCTGTGGCATGCGGCCACCCACGTGGGCAGCGAACCGCGCTACTGTCTGATCACCTCGTGGGAGTCGGGCCCCGCGCTCGATGCCTACATCGCGAAGCACAACGGCGTCAGCCGCGTGCCCAATGTCGAAGTACCCCAGGACATGCTGGATGCCGGTCAGGCCGAACAGGCCAGGCGCATCGCGGCACGTGCAGCCTTCTATGCGGCCAAGGGCCAGGCGGAGAAGACTGCGATGAGCGAGGCCTGATCCTCCGATAGTTCGTCAGAAAGGCCCTGGTCGCAAGACCGGGGCCTTTCGTCGAATTCCCCGAGTTCTGCCGAGTTGGGGAATGGGTGCCTTGTCACCATGCGTTGGCGGGGGAAGCTACGACCGCCACCGGGGATGTGTGCCACCGAGAGCCGTTGCCGTAATGGCTTGACGCCCAGGGTGACGCCCAGATGGCCTGCTCGGTGATGGACGTCGGGGCGGAAACCGCAAAAGCTTCGACGATTGTTGCAAACGACGGATTGCGCTGCAGGTTTTCTGCGGCCTTCTGGGCGGCAATCACAAGATTTGCATAGCTGCCGGTGCCACCCCCACCGCCGGACCCGTAGCCGTTGTTCATGGGGTTGTTACGGTTCCACCAGTTGTCGGCGCCGTTCTCCTGCCGCATCCAGCGCACCATCACCGTCACGTTCGCTTCGGACTGTGGCCAGCCGCCGGAGAGCAACACCATTTTCGCCCAGTCGTAGTTGGTGCCGCTGGATGCGAGGGATTCGACTCCAGCGGTCGCCGAGTAGCCGTCGCGAGACCCGACGCCGATCGAAACCCGTTCCGACACGCGGAGGGTCTGCGGGTGAGCGGCGATGTAGAGCGCGAGCTGGCCGGAGGCATCCGGGGTGGCGGGCGGCGCGATGGCGAAGAGGGCGAACAGCGAGAGCGCTGCGAGGGATGCACCGACGGAAAGCCACCTCCGCCGTGGCGCTCGCACGACCCGACGTGGCCGGAGTGCAGCACATCGTGAGGAGGGAATGTGTCGAGGAGAGGGCATGGTGTGTCGCTCGGTAGGACCCCGCTGGATCCACCCGGCTCAGAGGAGGCTACCAGAGGACGTTGCACGCTCACGATGTGGACCAGTAACAGCACGCGGGCGCCTAGCGGGATACCGCCTTCGATGTCAAGCCCTGGGCCCGAAATTCTGCATTCCCATACTCTGAAGCCAACGAGAAAAGGGGTCAGTCATGACGATCAATGCTTACGAAAACGATGGGTCCGCCATCGAATGGCCCCGCGGCGCGGCGCAAGTATCCGTCGACCCCCTTCGCGATTACCTTCAGCGGATCGGGCGCGCTCAGCTCCTCACTGCCGAAGAGGAAGTGAGCCTCGCGCGCCGAATCGAGATCGGAGTGCTGGCAGGGGAAAGGCTCGCGGCGCTGCCTGAGCTCGACAGCAAGTCGAAGCGGGAACTCCTCTGGCTGGCCCGTGACGGGGACGCCGCCTACCAGCAGTTCGTCTGCGCGAACCTTCGGCTCGTCGTGAGCATCGCCAAGCGGTATGCGGGACGGGGGCTGCCGATCATGGACGTGATCCAGGAGGGGAACCTTGGCTTGGTTCGCGCTGTCGAGAAGTTCGATTACTCGATCGGTAATAAATTCTCTACCTACGCCACCTGGTGGATTCGCCAGTCGATCCTCCGCGGGATTGCGGACTCGAGCCGTATCATCCGCATTCCCGTTCACACTGTCGAGAAGATGGACAAGCTGGACCGAGTGCGCCGCGACCTCACCAACGAACTCGGTCGCACTCCCACAATCGAGGAGGTGGCGGACTCTGCCCAAGTCACCGTGGCGGAGGTCATCAAATTGGCGAAATCAGACCACGACACCATTTCGTTCGGCATCCCCATCGGTGACGACGGTAATACGGAGCTCGGTGACCTCATCGAAGACACCGACACTCCACAACCTCACGAGTCCGTTGAGCTCGACCTGCGGCATGACGACATCCGGCGCAAGCTGGACGCACTGCCGCCTCGCGACGCCACGGTGATCCGTCTACGGTTCGGTCTTGAAGGGCGCCAAGCACTTACGCTCGACGAGGTTGGGGAGCTCTATGGCATCACCCGCGAGCGGGTTCGCCAGTTGGAGACCCGCAGCCTCAAGCGCTTGCGCAGCGAAGACCTGCATTCCTACCTTGCTTAGGTCCGAGCGCTAAAGGGGCGGTTCGGTGTTTTCCAGTCCCGTGCCGTCTTGCTCGGCGATGGTCTCTTCGAACGTGAGGTCGCCACTCGCCGAGGTGTGTGAGAGTTCCACGTTCGATTGGGCGCGGCCATCGCCCCCGCGGCCCACGTCTCTCACTCTTCGGGTGTCTTGCTGAGAGCACCGACCTCTTCGGTGAGCTGGAGGCCCTGGGCGCTGTTGGAGGAGAGCGTGAGGGCTTCGAGCCACTCGCGGTTGATCTTGGCCATCCGTCCACCGTCGTAGCGGAAAACCAGAGGGATGGCCGGGTCGAGCCAGATCACGCTGCGTCCATCCCCGACGCTTTGCTCGTCACGCCAAGAGAAGAAGAAGCTTTCGTCGCGCCTCAACTTGAGACCGATGACCAGCTGCAGGTGCGCGAGAACGCGGTCGTCGAAAATCACTTCGATAGTCTGGCCGTAGAGCAACTTACCCACGCGTGGTCTCCCATTGTGCCGGTGAATCGAGGAGCGCCGCCCTCGGTCGTGAAGTGAACATTACTACGTCGACCATCGGGGAAAAATGATTGGCGGAGAACTCGACTTTGGTAATCCTTCCAGCTCGCAACTCGTGCTGCCATTCCCGGTCAACCTGCGCTGCGTAACGCAGATACGGGGCAGCCCATAGAGTCGGACCTCGTGGGAATGACTGTCTGGGGTGCGCGCGAATCCAGGCCGCCGATGAATCGAGCGGCACTCGCACTCGTTCTCTCGTCGATCCTCTGGGGGACCACCGGCACGGCCGCGAGCCTCCTGCCTGCGGACGTGAGCCCCCTCGCCGTCGGTTCAGCGACAATGGGCGTTGGAGGAGTACTGCTCTTCGGTATCTCCATGCGACCGGCCATCTCAGCACTTCAGGACCCCGCTGCCCGCCGCTGGTTGCTTGTCGGAGCCGGCGGGGTCGTCGTCTATCCTCTGGCCTTCTACGGGGCGATGAACTTGGCAGGGGTGGCGATAGGGAATGTCGTCGCTCTCGGCTCTGGTCCGGTGTTCGCGGCCTTCTTCGAGTGGGCCAGGGAACGTCGGCGGCCCGGACGCGTCTGGGTCGCCTGCACGGCGACCGCGATCATTGGCATCGGCCTGCTCGCGCTCGGCGGCTCGGCCCGGGGTGACCGCCCCGAGGCGAATGTCGCCTCCGGGGTGATTCTCGGGCTCGTCGCCGGTAGTGCCTTCGCGCTCTATACCTATGCGTCATCACGAGCCATGACCCTCGGCTTACCGTCGCGTGGCGTGATGGGAGGAATGTTCGGACTCGGCGCGATGGGACTTCTGCCGGTGCTGCTGGTCGCCTACCTGCTGTTCGGTATCGCCCTTGGCACCCTTCGAAGCAGCGCTGCGACCACTATCGCCCTCATTGAGCCGCTCATCGCCACGGTTCTCGCTGTGGTGGTGGTGGGGGAGCGACTCGGTGCGGTCGGATGGGTTGGGCTTGCACTTATCCTCGCGGGAGTAATCGCGCTGAGTACGGCCCGTTATCCTCATAACCGACCGTGAACCCGTATCATCTTGGGCATGGAAACTGGGCATGGATACTGACGCCGATCCGGAGGCCAGCGTCGAAAATGGCGCCCGCCGGGCGACCTTCCTGCCGTCTACTGCAGAATCACGGACAGCCGCTGCGGTCGACAACTCGGAACGTTTCGATGACGACGTGCTCGCGGCGGCAATGGCTGATGAGACCGCACGTCTCGGACTCACCGGCGCTATCTCGATCATCGCTCTTCCCACAACACCGTCCTCCAGCCGGCCTGTCCCTCTGCCACCCGCTCGCTCGGTCGCGACCGGTCTCACCCCCCCGCGCACGCCGACAGGGGAGCAACTCTTCACAGTGGGCGGTCTCGATCTGCCGTCCGTAGACGCCGAGACTGCGCTTGCATCTTCGGTCTCGGTCACTGCAATACCCGCCCTGTCACTGGCCGAACTCCCCGCCCCCTCTGGTCAACCGGTCGTGCTCGACGCAGAATCGGCGCCGGCTGCGAATGGGACGCGGCTTCCGACTCGTCGCTCACTTCGTGACGCGGAACTGGCACGCAGCCGAGAAGAGCACGTGAGGCGAAGTGCGGGTCCCGGTCCGAATGCGGTGTCTACACCAGCTCCAGCCCCTGCCGTCAACGGCACGGCACCGGCACCGGAGGTCGCGATTTCGCCGGATTTTTTCCCGGCGCCGGGCGCTCCTGAACAGGCAGGGGAATCCGGTGACACCCCATCGGTATCCACAATATTTGACTGGGCGGATGGCGCGCCGGCCCCCGCCCCAGCCCTGTCGGCGCCCGAACTGTCGGCCTCGAATCCGCCGTTCTATGACCTCGTCGAGCCACAGCCCTATTCCGCCGGTCCCGCGGTCTTCCCGTTCGAAAACCGTGCGAAGGACTCGGATCTTGCCTCAAGCGCAGAGCCGGCGTCTCAACCCTCACGACAAATAGATCCCTTTGCCGCCCTGAAGGCGGATAACGGATCGCGGGGGAGTGACGGTTCGGGTGCAGAAGACTTTGAAGCAACCGACGCGGCTGCCCTCGCCGCTCGCGCGAAGACGAGTCCCTGGCTTCGACCCACTTCCATCGAGGTCGCCGAGGCCGATCCTGTCCACCTGGGGGCTTTCGCTCCCGAGTCGAGCGGACCGGCCCCGACCCCCTTGGACCAGCGGGTCGGGCGGGCATCCCGACTCTTCTGGCTTTGGTTCGCCGCGAATTCATCGGTGTTGAGCCTCGCCTTCGGCGGTGCACTTTTCTCCCTTGGCATGAGCCTGCGCCAGGCAGTCGTTGCGACGTTCATCGGAGTCGCGATCTCTTTTCTCCCCCTCGGGCTCGGCACTCTCGCGGGCAAGTGGAGTGGGCAGCCGGTCATGGTGGTCTCCCGGGCCACTTTCGGTCATCTCGGCAACATCATGCCGGCATCGATCGCACTCCTCAGCCGACTGTTCTGGGGCGCGGTGCTGTTATGGATGATCGCGGCGGCAACCGCCCGGATCCTGGTCGGCGCGAAGCTGGCCGGTCCGTTCACAGAGTTGCAGGTGATGGTGATTGTGATGGCGGTCGGCTTCCTGCTCGCCCTGGTCGTTGCCTACTTCGGCTATGCACTTTTCGCGCGCATCCAGTTTGTTGTCGGCATCCTCTCGGCCGCGCTCGTCGCCTCTTTCGTCGTCATCACCTGGCCAGCGGTCGACCTCGCGACAGCTCTGACAGTGCGCGACGGACCGGTAACTCTTGTGGTGACCGGGGTCGTGCTCGTATTCAGCTTCGTCGGCTTGGTCTGGGCGAACAGCAGCGGCGATCTCGCACGCTACCAACGTCCCAGTTCGTCGGGCGGCGCATCGATGCTCTGGGCCTCGTTCGGAATGACGGCGCCGGCCTTCCTGTTGATCGGGTACGGCGCGGTGCTCGCCGCGTCGAGCGCAGCGATTGCGAAGGGACTGGGCACGAGCCCGATCGACACCATTGCCGGCCTTCTTCCGAGCTGGTATCCGGTGCCCCTCATCGCCGCCACTGCTCTCAGCCTTCTCTCCGGGGTGATCCTCAGCATCTATTCCGGCGGCTTCGCCCTGGGGGCCATGGGACTGCGAGTCACCAGAAGTGGTGCAACGGTCATCGTAGGAGTGCTGGTATTCGCAATTGCGATCGCCCTCGGGTTTACGGTGAGCAACGTCGTGATGGTCTTCCGCGATTTCGCGACCACGCTCGCGGTGCCGGTCGCCGCCTGGGCGGGTATCTTCTCGTGCGAGATGATCCTGCGGCGTCGACGTTTTGACACAAGGTCGCTTCTTGCCCGTGGGGGGATCTACCGCGACGTCAACTGGCTGAACCTCGCGATGCTGGTCGTGGCATCCGCGATCGGCTTTGGCTTCACCTCGGCAACGCTGATGGGGCTGCGCTGGGAGGGCTACCTCTTCACTGCGGTCGGAGTGTCGGTATCGAGCCCGCTTGGCGAAACTGACCTCGGCGTGCTCGTGTCCCTTGCGCTCGGATTACTCACCCCGTTCGTCGCCGGAGTCTCGACGATCCGCCGCCAGGAGCGTCGGCAAGCGTCACGCGCCTGACAACAGGGGTCATGGCGGTGCTCCCACACCGGCCGCCCTGTTACGAAACTAAGATGGGCGAATGCCTTTCACCGCTGCCGCTAGGACCGTTGCGGATGTCTGTGCCGTCGTCGAACAGCTCTGGCCGATCGCCGGTGCGGAGAGCTGGGATGCGCCCGGCCTGCTCTCCGGGGGGCCCGGTGCGACTGTAACTTCGCTCCACCTCGCCGTCGACGCGGTACCGGATGTCGCGGATGAGGCGGTCGCTGCGGGCGCCGACGTCCTGCTCGTGCATCATCCCCTGCTCTTGCGGGGCGTCACCACCGTCGCCGAAGATCGGTACGCAGGCGTTGTGCTCGCCCGTCTCATCCGCGGCGGGTGCGCGCTGATCGCGGCCCATACCAATGCGGATGTCGTTGAGACCGGTACCTCGGCCGTCCTGGCCGCACACCTTGGTCTGGTCGATGCTGTGCCGATCACCGCCGGTGCGACGCCGTCTCGTGGTATCGGGCGAGCCGGCCGACTTCCGGAACCGACCACGCTGGGCCGACTGGCCCGTCAGCTCGCGGAGATCTTGCCAGCGACGGCATCGGGTATCCGCGTCGCCGGAGATTATGATCGCGTCATCGAAACGGTTGCCCTGTGCGGCGGGGCGGGTGACTCGCTTCTCGCGGAGGCCGCGGTGCTCGCGGCCGACGTCTACATCACGTCGGACCTGCGTCATCATTCCGCGTCCGAGTCGAGGGAGAACGCGAAGGTCGGCGCCGGGCCCGCGCTGATCGACATATCGCACTGGGCGAGCGAATGGCTCTGGCTCGATGTCGCTGCGGAGGAACTTCGCACCGCCCTTCCGGGCGTCACCGTGACGGTGAGTGACCTGCGCACCGACCCCTGGGATTTCACGATCGTCCAATGACTAACCGAATGAGGCACCCATGGCGCTGAAAGCCAGCTCGACCGACCAGGCTCACCTTCTCGAACTGCAAGCACTCGATACGCGAATCCAGCAGCTCGACCACAGGGCGAAGATGATTCCGCAACTGGCGGTACTCGCCCGTCTCGGGAGCGAGTCGACGACGCTTCGGGGAGAGACGCTCAGTGCGACGGGTGCACTCGAGGATGCCCAACGTGAACTCGGTCGAATCGAATCCGATGTCGAACTGGTCGAGGCACGTATCAAGCGAGACACCACCCGCCTGCAGGCCTCGTCGTCGGTCAAGGATGTCGCCGGGCTCGAGAGCGAGCTCTCCGGCCTTAACCGCCGTAAGTTGGAACTCGAGGAGATCGAGCTCGGAGTGATGGAACGGGTGGAGGCACTCGAAGCCGCCTCGCGAGAGCTGCGGGCGAAACACGACGAGTTGCAGGCAACGATCTCCGGCACCGAAGCCGAGAAGGACGAGTCGCTCGGGGGCCTCACCAGCGAACGCAGCCACGCCGCGGCCAACCGTTCGACCATCGCTGGAAAGCTCCCCGAAGAACTCGTCGCGCTCTATGAGCGCCAGCGAGCCCGATACGGCCAAGGCGCGTCCCTGCTGCGGGGAGGAGTGTCCGAGGCGAGCGGCCTTGAGCTCAACGAGTTCGACATGGCGGCGATCCGTGCCGCGGCGCCGGACGATGTGTTGCTCTGCCCGGAGAGCAGTGCGATCCTCGTCCGCACGGGGGAATCCGGCCTATAGCCGCGCGCTGGGCTAGGCTGTCATCTCGAATGGGTCGGCAAGACGGTCGCGTTATCCCTTCGGGGGTACCGAGGAACGTCCGGGCTCCACAGAGCAGGGCGGTGGGTAATTCCCACCCGGGGTAACCCGCGAGAAAGTGCAACAGAAAGCAGACCGCCGGGACTTTTCGAGGTTTCGGTAAGGGTGAAACGGTGGTGTAAGAGACCACCAGCGGCCCGTGTGATCGGGTCGGCTGGGTAAACCTCGCCCGGAGCAAGGTCGAACAGGGAGCGTTACGGGCGGCTCGTCCAGTTTCCGGGTAGACCGCTAGAGGTGTGCGGCAACGTACATCGTAGATAGATGGCCGTCGATGATACATCCTCGGATGTGTCGGGACAGAACCCGGCGTAATAGCCGGCCCATTCACTTCCTCGTCACTCATTCGCCATCAGGCGCCCGAAATCTGGCGATCTGCGCGATACCGGGTCGACTCGATGTAACGGGCGTTCGCTTCATCCGGTCCGGTGGCCCATGCGGTAGCGGCCTCCCTGGTCATTCCGAAGGCGACGTGGCGTTCGATGAGGCGCTCGACCCGGAGTTCACGCGCGGTGTCGATGAACCAGATTTCATCCACCAGGGATCGGATGCGGTCCCAGCCAGGCGCAGTCGAGAGAAGATAGTTGCCCTCGGTGATGACCAAGTCGATGGCGTGTGGCACCGCGATGGAGGCGGCGATCGGCTCCTCGAGACCCCGCCGATAGGAGGGCGCGTACACCGTCGGTTCATCGCGAGCGCGCAGACGCTGGAGGAGCGAGACATAGCCGCCGACGTCGAAGGTATCGATCGCTCCCTTGCGATCGCGGAGCGGGGTTCCCTTGATGATCTCGTTCGCGAGATGGAAGCCGTCCATGGGCACGACAACGCTTCGCTTGATGCCAAGGGCATCCGCCAGGCTGCGAGCAAAGGTGGACTTGCCGGTTCCGGGTGCTCCGGTGATACCGAGGATCTGGCGCGTGCCGGACGAGTGAAGGCGAGCCCGGATGTGGGTGACGAATTGCATCAGGTCGGCGGGTGTCTGGCCCATCGGTCGGTCCTCGATTCGGTGCTGGGTTACGTTGGCGTGGGGCGATAAAGCCTACTCAGGAGTGCAGACAGTTCCGTTTTCCCACCGGGGAAAGGTTGAGCCACGCACCGAACGGCCTCATCTAATGCGCCGTGATGGCAGAAGTGAAGCAAATCGCTGCAAGCTCCCGGCCCTCGACTTGCAATGGCGGTGCAGATTCCCGTGCCGAACAGCGAAAGAGACGCACAGTCGAATGTTTGTGAGCGCCGACTGAAAATAGTGCCACCAGCCAGTACGGAAAGTGCGATGTCAAGCAGGAATTCGCCCCCTGTGTGTGCCGGAGAAGCACTCGGACCGGGAGATCGCGCGTCTGGTCGGGCTGTCGGCAGCGCCGCACGGCCAGGGACGTGACCGGGTCTGCGGGGTGCGAGCATCCATCGGGCAGACGCACTCACGGTGCATCCGTGGCCCATTCTTTCCGGCGTCTAAACGCCGGAGCTATGCATCCGGCGCGAACCGGTAGCCCATGCCCGGCTCCGTCAGGAAAAAGCGTGGTCGGGATGGCTCTGGCTCGAGTTTTTTGCGGAGCTGGCCCAGGTAGAGGCGTAAGTAGCCGTCTTCCTTCTCGTATGTCGGACCCCAGACGGTGGTCAGGAGAAAATGCTTGGTGATCAGGCGCTCTGGGTTGCGCACCAGTATTTCGAGAATGTGCCATTCGGTCGGCGTGAGCTTCACCACTCCCGATTCGGCTTTCGATACCGTGTGCGCCGCGAGGTCTACCGTCACCTCTCCGAATCTCACCACCGGCAGATCCGGCTCGGCGGTGGAGCGACGGCTGAGCGCGCGGATACGAGCGAGTAACTCGTCGATCGCGAATGGCTTCGTGACATAGTCATCCGCACCCGCGTCAAGAGCATCGACCTTGTCAGCGGAGTCGGTGCGACCGCTCACCACGAGGATCGGTACCTCCGTCCAGCCGCGCAGGCCCTCGATCACGCGGATCCCGCCGACGCCGGGAAGGCCGAGATCGAGAACCACGAGCTCCGGTTTGACCCGTGCCGCGACATCCAGTGCCTCGGGTCCAGACTCGGCCAGAAACACCTCGTAGCCCCGGGCGGCGAGGTTGATGCGAAGGGTCTTGAGAATCCGGGCGTCGTCATCCACCACGAGAATGCGCATCATGACTTCTGCCGGATGGGGTACTTTTCCGAAAGATGCAGGGGAGGCGATGGATCAGTCGCGGGCAGCGTCACCACCATGGTCAAACCTCCGCCGGGGGTGTCCTCCGCTTCGAGACTCCCGCCCATCGCCTCCATGAAGCCATTCGAGAGAGCAAGGCCGAGGCCAACTCCGGTGGTGTTGTCCGTGTCACCGAGCCGCTGGAACGGCTGGAACGCCTCGGCGAGCTTCGCCAGCGGGATTCCCGGTCCCCGGTCGATCACCCGAAGCTCCAATCGTGCACCGAAACTGCTCGCCGTGATGATGAGTGGGGCGTCATCCGGAGAATACCGAAGCGCGTTCGCCACGAGATTGACGATAACCCGCTGCAGCAGCACCGCATCACAGAGCGCCTCGGGCAGGTCGGCCGCGACATCCATCTGCACTCGTGTCAACGGCACTCGTAGTTCATCGAGCGCGAGAGGCACGATCTCGTCGAGACCCACCCGCGACAGCGATATCGGCAGCACACCGGCCTGGAGCCGACTCGCGTCCAGGAGATCGTTCACAAGATCGGCGAGGCGGTGCAACGACTCCTCGGCGGTTTGCAGCAGCTCATCGCGGTCGCGGTCGCTCCACGAAACATCCGTGCTCCGAAGACTCGAAACGGCCGCCGTCGCTGACGAGAGAGGAGTGCGCAGGTCGTGACCGACAGCGGCGAGCAGTGCCGTGCGCAACCGGTCCGCCTCCTCGAGTGGCCGGATGCCCTTGGCCGCCGTTCGCAGGTCCCGCTGCACCAGTGCTGCCTCGATTTGGGAGACGAAGGCATCGAGGATACGCCGATCCGAGGCCTGCAGGTCACGTCCGGTGAGTACGACGCTGCCGTCGTCGCCGAAGTCGACGACAGTGCGTTTCCCCTCCCCGGAGCCGGTCGACACGCCGGCTTCGAACAGTCGCTCGCCGCCGTACCTCACGACGACGCTTGCCATGCCGAATACCTCTCGCAGGCGATTCGCCAGCGCTTCGACGGCGTTTTCTCCGCGAATAATGCTGCCGGCAACGGTCGCGAGAGTCTCCGCTTCTGCGGCGGAGCGTTTGGCCGCCCTGCTGCGACTCGCCGCCTGGTCGACGACGAGGCTCACCAGTATGGCAATAACCAGGAAAATTATCAGCGCCAGGAGGTGCAGTGGATTGGCGATCGTGACCGTGTACAGCGGGTTGACGAAGAAGAAGTCGAGCAACAGCCCGGCCAACACCGCCGCCGAGACAGCGGGCCAGATGCCGCCGATGAGTGCGACCACCACGACGAGTAGCTGGAACGCCAACACATCGCTCGGCAGTGATTCGCTGCTGCGAAATCCACTGAGAATCCAGGTGAGCAGCGGAAGACCGACCAGGGTGAGAGCGAAACCGCCCAGCCGTCGCCTCACGGTAAGGGCACCACCGGTGCTTGGCAATTGGAGGGTGCCCGCCGACGCATGCGACACGATGTGCACGTCGATATCCCCGGATGCCCGGATCACCGTCTGGCCGATGCCCTGTCCGGTGAGGAAGGTGGTGAGTCGGCTTCGGCGGCTCACTCCAATGACCAGCTGTGTGGCGTTCACTCCGCGGGCGAACTCCACGAGGGCTGTCGGGGTATGGTCTCCGACCACCTGGTGGTACGTGCCGCCGAGGGATTCGACGAGCGTGCGCTGGTCGAGGAGGGCACCGGGATTTGACTCCGCGAGACCGTCGGAACTCGACACATGCACGGCCAGCAACTGGCCGCCACTCGTGCGGGCCGAGATGCGAGCCCCCCGACGGATGAGGGTTTCACCCTCCGCACCGCCGGGAAGCGCCACGACCACGCGCTCGCGGGCTTCCCACTTTCCGCGGATTCCGTGTTCGTTGCGGTAGGCCTGCAACGCGACATCCACTTCGTCAGCGAGCCAGAGCAGGGCGAGTTCTCGGAGCGCGGTGAGGTTGCCGAGACGGAAGTAGTTGCTGAGGGCGGCGTCTATGGTGCCGGCGGGATAGATATGACCGCCAGCGAGGCGAGTGCGAAGTGCCTCCGGGGTGAGGTCGACCACTTCGATCTGGTCAGCCGAGCGCAGCACGGAGTCAGGGATCGTCTCACGCTGAGCGACGCCGGTGATCGACTGCACCACATCGTTGAGCGACTCGATGTGTTGAATGTTCACCGTCGAGATCACGTTGATGCCGGCATCCAGCAGGTCGTGCACGTCTTCCCAGCGCTTCTCGTGGATGCTACCTGGCGCGTTTGTATGCGCGAGCTCGTCGACGAGAGCCCAGTCGGGTCGACGTGCTATCAGGCCGTCGAGGTCGAGTTCATCGAGCATCACGCCACGGTGGCCGACACTGCGACGAGGGAACAATTCGAGGCCCTCGGTCAAGCGAGCGGTCTCTGTCCGGCCGTGTGTCTCCACCAGCCCGACGACGACATCGAGGTTTTGGTTGAGCAGCCGGTGCCCCTCCTCCAGCATGCTGAAGGTCTTGCCGACTCCGGGAGCCGCGCCGAGGTAGACCTGGAGGATGCCCCGTGTCATCGACTTTTATTTGCCAGAAGCGAGAGCCGCTGCGCCAAGGATGCCCGCATTGTTGCGCAGTGTCGCCGGCACTATCGGAGTATCCAGACTCAAGAGCGGGAGAAAATCTTTGTACTGCTTTGACACCCCGCCGCCCACGATGAAGAGGTCGGGGTGGAAGAGGGCCACGAGCGTGTCGTAGTACTTCTGAAGGCGAACCGCCCATTCCTCCCAGCTCAGGTTCTCTCGTTCCTTCGCCGAATAGGCCGCCTTGGTCTCCCAGTCGACGCCCTCGAGCTGAAGGTGACCGAGTTCGGCGTTCGGGATGAGGACGCCCTTGTAGATGATGGCGGTACCAATCCCGGTACCGAGCGTGGTGAGGATCACGAGGCCCTTGTTCTTCTCCGCCGCACCGTAGAGGGATTCGGCATAGCCGGCCGCATCCGCATCGTTCACAAAGGTGATGTCCCGATCGAGTCCTTTTTCAAACAGCTTCTCCGCTTCCAGTCCGATCCACTTCTTTGAGACATTCGCCGCAGAAAGGGTGCGCCCCTTCACGACGACGGCAGGAAAGCACAGGCCGATCGGGAGCTTCTTGTCGGGAGAGCCGAGTTTCTTCAGCACCTCCTGCACCGTGAGCACGATGTCATCAGGCTCGCCGCCCTCCGGGGTAGGCAGCTTCACCCGGTCGCTGAGGAGCTTGCCTGTCGACACATCGACGATCGCCCCCTTGATGCCGGTGCCGCCAATATCGATGCCTACTGCTTTGTCAGCCATCTCGCCATTCTTCTCGTGTGTGGGATGTGTCTTGGCCCGGTCAGGGGAGTGTCAGCACTTCAGCGCCGCGTTCGGTAACAACCATCGTGTGCTCGAACTGGGCAGTGATGCTGCGGTCCTTGGTGACGACAGTCCAGTCATCCGCCCACATCTCCCACTCGATTCTGCCGAGGGTGAGCATCGGCTCGATTGTGAAGACCATTCCGACCACGATCTCCGTCGAGTAGGCGGGCGCTGCGTCATAGTGCGGGACGATGAGGCCGGAATGGAATGCTTCGCCCACTCCGTGCCCGGTAAAGTCGCGAACCACACCGTAGTCGAAGCGGCGCGCGTAGGACTCGATTGCTCGGCCGATTACATTGATCTCGCGGCCAGGGGCGACGGCCTTGATCCCACGATTGAGTGACTCGCGGGTGCGCTCTACCAGGTCGGTCACCTGCGGGGTGGCCTTGCCCACGATGAAGGTCTGGTTGCTGTCTCCGTGCACGCCGTTCTTGTAGGCGGTGATGTCGATGTTCACGATATCCCCGTCTTCGAGCACGGTGTCGTCAGGGATACCGTGGCAAATAACTTCATTCACGGAGCTGCAGAGCGATTTAGGGAAGCCGCGATAGCCGAGTGTCGAAGGGTAGGAGTCGTTGGCGACCATGTAGTCGTGGCCGATGACATCCAGTTCGTCGGTGGTGATTCCGGCTCGGATGTTCGCGCCGACAACCGCGATGGCATCCGCTGCGATCCGCCCCGACTCACGAATTCGACCGACCGCCTCCGCGCCATAGATATCCGATCCGGTGAAGCGGGAAGGCCCGGGTTTGCCCACGTATTCCGGACGCACGATGTGCCTCGGCACGAATCGGGTGGGGCTGACTCGGCCCGCAACCAGGTGGCCATTCGAATCCTTGGGCATGGGAGTAATTTTAGTAGCGAGCAAGGAGCTGACATGACGCAGTGGTATTACAACACCCGCACCCACGAGGTGGAAGAGGGCAAACAGTCGCTCGCTTCAGAGTTGGACGGTCCATTCGAGAGCAGGGAGGATGCCGCCCGTGCCCCCGAAATCATCGCCGAACGCGCGCGCAAATGGGCGGAGGATGACGCGAAGGACGAGTGACTGCGCCCGGCCCCGTCCGGGACTCTGCCGCCGAAAGTGACACACGTGCCGGAAAGGGCGGGCGCGCGTGGCACTTTCGGGCGCGGAGGCTGCCGGGTGCTGACCCTCAGTCCGTGTATTCGTGCTCCGGAGCTGGGTACTCGCCGCCGGCGACATCCGCGATGTAGGTTTTCGCGGCATCCGTCAGCACCGTGCTGAGATTCGCGTAGCGCTTTACGAACTTGGGGATGCGGCCAACAGTGAGCCCGGCCCAGTCGGTCCAGACGAGCAGCTGGCCGTCGACGTGGGGGCCGGCTCCCACACCGATCGTCGGGATTTGCAGTTCCGCGGTCACCTGCTTCGCGATGAGAGAAGGCACCATCTCGAGCACGACGGCGAAGGCTCCCGCGTCCTCAACGGCGTGGGCGTCGGCGAGCAGTTGCTCGGCACCTTTACCACGTCCCTGGATGATATGACCACCGAGGCCGTGTTCGCTCTGCGGGGTGAAACCAATGTGTCCCATGACGGGGATGCCCGCCGATACGATGCGACGAATCTGCTCGGCACTGCGCACACCGCCTTCGAACTTCACGGCGTGTGCGTGCGTCTCCTTCATGAACCGGAATGCGGTGTGAAGGGCCTCGTCGGGACCGGTCTCGTAGGACCCGAACGGCATGTCCGCGACCACGAAGGCGCGGGTCACGGCCCCCGCGACGGCGCGGGTGAGGGGAATCAGGTCGTCAACGGTCACGGGCAGGGTCGTCTCGTAGCCGAGTACATTGTTTCCGGCGGAATCGCCAACCAGCAGGAAGTCGATCCCTGCCGCGTCGAAGATGGATGCCGTGAGCTGGTCGTAGCTCGTGAGCCCGGTGATCTTCACCCCGTTCTCTTTCGCGCTCTGGAAGTGTCGGGTACGTACTCTCTTGAGGTTTGCCTGAGTTGCCGCTGCAGTGGGGTCGGTCATGCGGGCAATCCTAGCCTCGGGGTGCCCGCCTACCGGGTCGGACGATAGGTGATCGGCAGGCGCCGATCACGGCCGAAGGCCATGCCGCTGATTTTGGGGCCAATGGCTCCCTGTCGGCGCTTCCACTCCGAGTGATCGACCAGCTTTGTCACGAAGTCGACGGTGTCCGTATCGAAGCCGAGGTTGATCACATCCTCCCGGCCGAGCGCCTTGGTGATGTACGCCTCGAGGATGGCATCGAGTATTTCGTACGGGGGCAGCGAATCCTGGTCGGTCTGATCGGGGCGCAACTCCGCGCTCGGCGGCTTCTCAATCGAGTTCGCGGGAATCGGTGGTACCTCGCCTCGGGAGGTTGCAGAATCGTTGCGCCAGCGCGCCAGCTCCCAGACAAGCATCTTCGGCACGTCCTTGATCGGGGCGAATCCCCCGACCGAGTCCCCGTAGATCGTCGAGTACCCCACCGACAGCTCGGTTTTGTTACCGGTGGTGAGCACCAGATGGCCCTCGAGATTCGACAACCCCATCAGGATGATGCCGCGGATCCGTGCCTGCACGTTCTCCGCGGCAGTACCGGTGAGTTCCAGCTGGGTCTCGATCGGCAGCACGAGGTCGGCGATCGCCTCCGTCGAGTAGTGCAGGCCGATGTTTTCGGCGAGCTCGTCGGCATCCGATCGCGAGTGGTCGGAGCTGTAGCGGCTTGGCATGCTCACGCCCCAGACTCGGTCTGCGCCCAGCGCATCGGCGGCGATGGCCGCACAGACGGCAGAGTCGATTCCTCCCGACAGTCCCAGAATCACCGAGCGGAAGCCGTTCTTGTGCACGTAGTCCCGAAGGCCGAGCACGAGGGCGTTCCAGACCTGTTCGCGATCCTCCGGAAGGATGGCGAGGTCGGTCTCGAGGGCAGGCTGCTGGCCCGGCCCATCGGCGAGCGTGACGCGCGTGACACTGTCGGGCAGCTTCGCTTCGGTCGCAGCGGAAACCTCCACATCGACGACGAGCAGATGTTCGACGAATTGCGGCGCCCGAGCGAGGATGGTGCCCGCGCCGTCCACCACCACACTGTCACCGTCGAACACCAGGTCGTCCTGCCCGCCAATGATGTTCACGTAGGCCACGGTCGTGTTGGTCTCGATGGCCCGCCGGGTGACCAGCGGAAGTCGTACCTCGTTCTTATCCCGCTCGAACGGCGAGGCGTTGATCACGACCAGGAGTCCTGCATCGACCTCGAGTACCCGGGCGACGGGGCCGCCGTCGCGCCAGAGGTCTTCGCAGACGATCAGCGCAACATCCGCTCCCTTGATGCGCAGGACGAGCAGTTCGTCGCCCGGAATGAAGATGCGGTACTCGTCGAACACGGAATAGTTGGGGAGGTGGTGCTTGGCGTATCGAGCGGCGACATGGCCATGCTGGAGTACGCTCGCGCAGTTTTGGGCGATGGCGGTCGGCGCATTACTCGTGCCGGTGAGTCGAGGCTCGAACGGCCCGTCCGGATGCCCGACAATTACCGCGAGATCGCCGAGGCCCGCGTCCTGCAGCTCTTTCGCGAGCTTGTACACGGCGTTGTGGCACTCGGCGAGGAAGCTTGGCCGAGAGGCGAGGTCTTCGATGGGGTAGCCGCTGATCGCCATCTCTCCCACCGCCAGGAGGTCTGCACCCTGGGCGGATGCGCGATGAGCGGCAGCGAGAATCTGGGCGGAATTGCCGACCAGGTCGCCGACGACGGGGTTGGTTTGGCCAAGCGCCAAGCGGAGTCGGGGCATAGCCACTAGCCTAATAGCCGGGGAGGAAACGCCCCGCAGTGAGCAACAAGAGGAGCCCATGGACAAGCAGCGCGACTTCGTTCTCCGCACCATCGAAGAACGTGGCGTCAAGTTCATCCGCCTCTGGTTCACGGATGTCGTCGGTACTCTCAAATCCGTCGCGATCGCCCCGGCTGAGGTCGAGGGGGCCTTCGCTGAAGGTCTTGGTTTCGACGGTTCGGCGATCGAGGGCCTCACCCGGTCCTACGAGGCCGACGTGCTCGCGCATCCGGATCCTGCCACCTTCCAAATTCTGCCGTGGCGTGGAGAGATCGATCCCACCGCCCGAATGTTCTGCGACATCACGACTCCCGACGGCCAGCCCGCCGTTGCCGACCCTCGCAATGTGCTCAAGCGCACCCTCGCGACCGCCGCCGAGCGCGGCTTCACGTTCTATACGCATCCCGAGATCGAGTTCTACCTGCTCAAGAGTTCGCAGTTTGGCGAGGAAGGTCCCCAGCCCGTCGACCGCGCTGGCTATTTCGACAATGTACCGGGCGGCACGGCTCACGACTTCCGGCGCCGTTCGGTACGGATGCTTGAAGACCTCGGCATCTCGGTGGAATTCAGCCACCACGAAGCCGGTCCCGGGCAGAACGAGATTGATCTGCGGTACGCGGATGCCCTCACTACGGCCGACAACATCATGACTTTCCGAACGGTCGTCAAGGAGGTGGCGATCGAGCAGGGCGTCTACGCGACGTTCATGCCGAAGCCTCTTTCGGGTGAACCGGGCTCGGGAATGCACACGCACATGTCACTCTTCGAGGGTGACACGAACGCCTTCTACGACGGGGCCGGTCAATACCAGCTCTCGAGGATCGGGCGCCAGTTCATTGCCGGGCTGCTCAGGCATGCCCCGGAGATCACGGCGGTCACGAATCAGTTTGTGAACTCCTACAAGCGGCTCTGGGGTGGCTCATCCCAAAACAAGCTTGGTGAGGCTCCGAGCTTCGTCACCTGGGGCCATAACAACCGTTCCGCTCTGGTGCGTGTGCCGCTCTACAAGCCAAACAAGGGCCAGAGTGCTCGGGTGGAGTACCGAGCAATCGACTCCGCGGCGAACCCGTACTTGGCGTTCTCGCTGTTGCTCGCTGCAGGGCTCAAGGGTATTGAGGAGGGCTACGAACTGCCGGCGGAGGCCGAAGACAACGTGTGGGAGCTTTCGGATGCGGAGCGCCGCGCCCTCGGCTACAGCCAGCTTCCGGCAAGCCTCGATCACGCTGTTGCGCTCATGGAGGAGTCCGAGCTCGTGGCGGAGACTCTCGGTGAGCATGTGTTCAACTTCGTTCTGTTGAACAAGCGCCAGGAATGGCGCGAATACCGCGCGCAGGTCACTCCCTACGAGCTCAAAAGCAATTTGGAGATGCTGTAGGGGCACTCCCGGACACTGAGGTTTAGGACTCGACGTCAATGGCGCGCGAACAATCAATCCTGACCGACCTCGCGAAGCTCGGGTTCGCCGAGCTTGATCCGGCGGTCGTGCTTCTCGCAGAGTTGGACGACCTACTCGGAGGCATCGTGTCGCCGAGTGACTTCCTTCCTCTCTTCGCACACGCTGCAGATCCTGACCGCGCCCTCCGTGCACTCGCCGCACTCGTGCGACAGTCCCCGACCGAGACAATTGCGCTGGTCACCGATTCGTCGGCTTTGGATCGCCTGGTTCGCGTGCTCGGCGCATCGACCGGGTTGGGAGATTTCCTGCTGAGGCATCCGGAAGAGTTATCCGTGCTTTCCCACAGCTTCACGCGTCCCCCTCCACCCGAGTTCTACCGACTCGATCTCGCGGACTCGGTCTCCGCGATCGACGACTCATCAGAGGAGGCATGCTGGGATTCTCTCCGCGTGCGATATCGCCGCCATGTGACCCAGCTCGCCGCGTGGGATCTTGGGCAGGCGCAGCCGCTTGATGCACTCGATAGCATCGCTGCTGCCCTCGCCGATCTTGCGGCCGCGGCGCTCGACGCGGCGCTGATAGTGGCCCGTGCGACGGTGAAATTTCCTGTCGCCGAGGTGGCGGCGACCCGGTTGGCGATTATCGGGATGGGCAAGGCCGGCGCTCGTGAGCTCAACTATGTGAGCGACGTGGACGTCATCTTCGTGGCTGAGGGATCGGCCGATCTCCCCGACGGTCGAGCCGTTGAGATCGCAACCCGCCTCGCAATGGCCACGATGCGAGGCATACACGACTACTCACGGGAGCCCGCCCTCTGGGAGGTCGACGCCAACCTCCGCCCGGAAGGCAAGGACGGCGCTCTGGTGCGCTCCCTTGACTCTCACATCGCGTACTACGATCGCTGGGCGAAGAGCTGGGAGTTCCAGGCGTTACTCAAAGCCCGGCCGCTGGCCGGGGACCTCGTGTTGGGGCAACGCTTTGTGGATGCGGTCTCCCCGAAGGTCTGGTCGAGCGCCTCGCGCGAGAACTTCGTGGAGGGGGTGCAGCGCATGCGGGAGCGGGTGACCGACAACATCCCGAGCGCCGAGCTCGATTACCAGTTGAAGCTCGGACCGGGTGGCTTGCGCGACATCGAGTTCACCATCCAGTTGCTGCAGCTCGTGCACGGCCAGACAGATGAACTGGTTCGGCAGCGCGGCACGCTTCCTGCCCTCGTCGCCCTCGCTGACGAGGGCTACATTGGTCGAACCGAGGCGGCAGAGTTTTCCCGCGACTACCGGTTTCTCCGCCTGTTGGAGCATCGCCTTCAACTGGTGCAGCTGAGGCGCACCCACCTCATGCCGAGCGATCGGGACGCCGTGAGAGTGCTTGCGAGAGCGAGTGGCATCGTTTCAGTGGCCGGAGACCTGATCGAGCAGTGGAATCGCACCAAACTCGAGGTGAGGAGCCTGCACGAGCGGCTGTTCTATCGACCGTTGCTGTCGGCCGTCGCTGCGCTCCCCGATGGCGGCCTCACCCTCAGCAGCGAGCAGGCAGTCGCTCGACTTGCCGCGATCGGGTTCCGCGATCCGAAGGGTGCGCTCGCCCACATCGGAGCGCTCACAGGCGGAGTCTCCCGCCGTGCAGCGATCCAGCGGCACCTTCTCCCGGTGATGCTGCAGTGGTTCGCGGACGGCGCCGACCCCGATTACGGCCTGCTGGCATTCCGGCGGCTCAGCGACGACCTGGGGGAGTCCTACTGGTTCCTGCGGATGTTGCGCGACTCATCGGGAGCCGCGAAGCGCCTCACCAACGTGCTGTCGTCCTCCCGATTCGTCGGGGTGCTTCTTGAGCGCATACCGGAAGCAGCCGCCTGGCTCGATCGTGAGGAGGAGCTGACCGCTCGGCCGCTCGTCGCCCTACTCGAGGAGACTGCATCGACGCTCGCCAGGCACGACGATGTGGTGACCGCTTCCCTGGCCTTCCGCACCGCTCGCCGACGGGAGGTGCTTCGTCTCGCGATCGGGGCAATTCTCGGGCAGGTGCCTGTCGAGAAGCTCGGCCGGGCGCTCTCGGACGTGACGACCGCGCTGCTCACCGGGGTGCTGCACGCGCTGCGACCCGTTGACGACGGCATCGAGTTCGGCATCATCGCAATGGGCCGGTATGGCGGTCAGGAACTCGGGTTCGGGTCTGATGCGGATGTGCTCTATGTCTACCGCAGCACGACCGCTTCGAGCGAGGAGGCTGCGGCGCGTGCGAAGTTCCTCGTCTCGGAACTCAACCGTCATACCGAAGACCTCAGACTGCCGTTCGACCTCGATATCGACCTTCGTCCCGAGGGAAAGAATGGCGCAGTGGTGCGCTCGCTCGATTCCTATCGCGCCTATTACGCGCGCTGGTCACTCACTTGGGAGGCGCAGGCACTGCTACGCGCCCGCGCCGCAGTGGGGGATACCGCGCTCCTTGCTGACTTCGAGAGTCTCGCCGACGAGGTGCGATTCCCCATTGCGATCTCAGAGAATGACGTTCGTGAAGTCAAGCGGATTAAAGCGCGAGTCGAGTCGGAGCGACTGCCGCAAGCCGCGGATCCGGCCCGCCACCTCAAACTCGGGCGTGGATCTCTCAGCGACGTGGAGTGGTTCGTCCAACTCATCCAGCTACAGAATGGCGCGCGGGTTGCTGGGCTTCGCACCACTTCTACCCTTAGCGCACTCGAGGTGGCGTGTTCGGAAGGGTTCGTCACCTCGACGGACGCGGCAAAATTGCGGGATGCCTGGATATTCGCGTCGCGCGTGCGCTCGGCCATGGTGTTGTGGATGACGCGGTCTACGGATGTGCTCCCCACCGACCGCCAACAGCTCGACGGCGTCGCGCGTCTGCTCGAATATCCTCCCGGATCCGCGACCCAGCTTGAGGAAGACTATCTGCGTGTCACTCGACTCGCGCGCGGAGTCTTCGAGAAGCAGTTCTACGGCACTGCACAGGTATCCGGGCCGACGACCGGATGACCGTCAGGTGACAAAAAATACATAGATCGCGAAGATGACCCAGACTGCGGTGAGAAACAGCGATTGCGAGGAGAGTGAAAGACTCCGATACGACTGCACGCTCGACTCGTAGATGGCCCATTGACTGCCCACATCGTGGGTTGACTCCGGCATTGTTTCCCCTCAACTGGCTTTTTCGGCCAGCGTACTGGCTGTGCAGTATGCAGAAAGGCCGCACTCCGCCGAAGGAGTGCGGCCTTCTGTCGATCAGACGATCAGACGCTGAAGTACAGCTCGTACTCGAACGGCGTCGGACGCTGCGCCGCAGGGATGATCTCCGCGGAACGCTTGTACGAGATCCAGGTTTGGATCAGGTCGGGCGTGAACACGTTGCCGGCGGTCAGGAACTCATGATCGGCCTCGAGAGCGCGAAGAGCTTCTTCGAGCGACGCAGGTACCTGCGGGATGTTCTTCGCCTCCTCGGGAGGAAGCTCGTAGAGGTCCTTGTCCACGGGCTCGTGCGGCTCGATACGGTTCTTGATTCCATCGAGACCGGCCATGAGCTGCGCCGCGAACGCGAGGTACGGGTTGCCGGAAGCATCCGGAGCGCGGAACTCGATGCGCTTCGCCTTGGGATTGGTACCCGTGATCGGGATACGGATCGAGGCCGAACGGTTACCGGCCGAGTAGACCAGGTTGACCGGGGCTTCGAAGCCGGGGATCAGGCGGCGATACGAGTTGAGCGTCGGGTTCGTGAACGCGAGCACCGCCGGAGCATGTTTGAGCAGCCCGCCGATGTACCAGCGCGCGATGTCACTGAGCCCGCCATAGCCCTTTTCGTCGTAGAACAGCGGCACGCCGTCGTTCCAGAGCGACTGGTGGGTGTGCATGCCCGATCCGTTATCGCCGAACAGCGGTTTCGGCATGAAGGTCGCGACCTTGTTCCATTCGAGCGCGGTGTTCTTGACGATGTACTTGAACTTGAGAAGGTCGTCGGCCGCGTGAACCATCGTGTCGAAGCGGTAGTTGATCTCCGCCTGGCCTCCGGTGCCGACCTCATGGTGGGCGCGCTCGAGAATGAGGCCGGCGTCGATCAGCTTGAGGCTGATGTCGTCGCGCAGGTCGGCCTGCTTGTCAACGGGGCTCACCGGGAAGTAGCCGCCCTTGTAGGGAGTCTTGTTAGCGAGGTTTCCGCCCTCCTCGACGCGGCCAGAGTTCCACGCGCCCTCGTCGGAGTCGACGAAGTATGAGCTGGAGTTCTGACGAACGTCGTAGCGCACGTCGTCGAAGATGTAGAACTCGGCCTCCGGCGCAAAGAAGGCGGTGTCGGCGATGCCGGTCGACGCGAGGTACTTCTCGGCCTTCTTCGCAACCTGGCGCGGGTCACGGGCGTAGATCTCGCCGTTTCGCGGGTTATAGATGTCGAAGATCATAATGAGCGTCTTCTCGATACGGAAGGGGTCGACGTACGCGGTGGTCACGTCGGGGATGAGTTGCATGTCCGATTCGTGAATCGATGCGAAGCCGCGAATCGACGAACCGTCGAAGAGCTGTCCCACCGAGAAGAATTCTTCGTCGACGGTCGAGGCGGGAATGTTGAAGTGCTGCTGCACACCGGGGAGGTCGGTGAAGCGGATATCAAGGAATTTGACGTTCTCGGCCTTGATGAACTTGAGCACCTCTGAAGAATCACTGAACATGTGACTTGACTCCAATGGGGTTTGGTACTGGTACGGCGGCAAGCGCAGCCACCTGCGACGCTAGACGAGGGGAGTTTCGCCACGGTGTCGCTATTGTTTCGTGCATGTTACGTCGAGGCTGCGAACGTAGGATCGGAAAATGGTCGAGCCACGAACATCCGCCCCACCCAGCGATTGGCCCGGTCGACACTTCGGTCTACCGGCGGCCGGACCTCGGTCCATCGCCCGGTTCGGCCGCCGACTCGCCGCATTCGCCATTGATATCGCCCTCGGTGCGCTTATCTCCCTCGCGTTCTTCGAATATGACATCTGGGCGAGCATTGCCATTTTCGCAGTAACGCAAATAGTATTTTTGATTCTCGTCAGCGGAAGCGTCGGGCATCTCTTGTTGGGGATGCGCGTGGTTCCCCTGAAACCGGCATGGATCGGCGTCTGGCGGCCGATCGTGCGCACGGTGTTGCTTGCTCTGTTCGTTCCTGCGCTGATCACTGATCGCGACCGGCGCGGAATCCACGACCGCCTGGCGGGCACGGTGTTGGTGCGCCGTTGACAGCGCGCCCTCCCGGAAAACCGATCAGCGGGGGCGTGGCCCGCGTGCTCTGAGCGGGTCGACGCCCTTCGGAATCGGAAGCTGGTTCTTACCGAGGGAGGCGAGACGATTGCCGACGGCATGGATCTCGGACTTGTTGAGCGATCGCTTGAAACGCGCCATGCGGCCCGCGAGTTTGTGGAGCGGCACGGCGTCACTGTCTGGTCCGACATGCAGCATGTGAACGATGACGTTCGGAAGAATACGCGTCACACGACGACGCTCTTCGTCGAGCATCTTCTGCGTGCGGCTCTTGGGGCCTTCACCGATCAGTACGACGCCGCCGTTACCGACTGCTCGATAGACCGCGTCCTGGGTTTTGGGACTCACGGCAACCGGCATTTCGCTCGCGGTCCAGCCGCGACGGAGCGAACTCTTCAGCACTGCTCCGACGGCACCCGGCTGGCCTTCTATCTGCGAATATGCGGCGCGCTCCGCAAGCCGGCCAAGCACGATGAGGAAGAGCAGCACACCACCGAGCACTCCCGCGACGATCCACAGCACGAATCCAAAAATATTGTCGACGCCTGAGATGAGGAGACCTGCGAGGATGCCGGCCAGAATCGGTGCGAGAAAGGCGAGGAGAAACCACCAGATTGCGTTGGCGTCGTAGCGCCGAGTCATTTGGAAGACCTGGTACATCTGCTTGAGACGACCGGGCTCTTTCGCTGCCTTCGGAGCCGAAGTTTGGGTGCGTGCCATGGGTCAAGGATACGACCTGTCCGTGGCCATCTGCTCCCTCACCCTTCGGGCCGGCCTTCTCTGTCCACCATTCCGCCCGGCACGGGGCGGTGGATGCCTCTGGCCCCTGATACTCGCATCATGGAGACCGTCGGAGGCTATCGACTCGTGCGCAAACTCGGCGCGGGAGACCGCGCGGAGATTCACCTCGGGCATGCCGGGTCGAGAGAGCCGCCGACCGGTGATCGGATCGCCGCGATCAAGATCTTCCGGCCGTCCACAGACGAGATGAGCGTAGACCGCGAAATCGAGGCGCTCGCGCGCGCGTCGTCCCGCCATCTTCTGGAATTGAAAGACATTGCGACGGGTCGGGACGGGCGGCCATGCCTCATCCTTCCAAGACTCGGATCGGGCAACCTGGGGCGGCTGTTGGCCGTTCGAGACGACCTGGAGGCCGGAGAGGCGGTCAGTATCCTGGTTCCGCTGGTCGAAGCGGTACGGGAACTTCATCGGGTCGGTGTCGCCCATGGGGCGGTGGCCCCAGGATCGGTGCTCTTCGATGACCGGGGTGCGCCGGTGCTCGCGCGATTCGGCGGAGTCAGCCTGATCGGTGACTTTCCGGCGACCGACGGCGGGCACAGCCTCACCTCGGCGCGCCTGGATGAGGAACGACACGCCGTCGCTGACCGGGTCGGGCTGCGGGATCTTGTCGGCACCGTGCTCGATCGGCTCAGTGGGGGAGCGAACCCCCGGTCGCTCGCAGCGCTTCGGGACTGCGTGAGCGGGCCGCCGGGGACAGACCGGGAACTTTTACTACTCATCGACCTGCTATTCGACCTCGCACCGGCGCTACCGATTCGCCTCGATCACCACCTGACACGGCAGGAGTCGGAATTACGGTCATCCAATCGGGTGGACGGGCATCCGAACGGCGCGAGGGAAGATCTCTGGCTGAACAACGAGACCACAGAGGGAGCACTGCCGACTGTCAGCCTGCCCTCGGTCACTCTGCCGCCAAACAAGCAGCAAACAGGAGTGACCGATCGGGACGAGCATCCGCTGGCGAAGCTTCATTCTCGGGTCGCGGCGATCCTCTCGCCGGTTCGTACCCCGATCTGGATCGCAGGCGGTGCCGGGCTTGGTGCGCTGGTCGTCGCGCTCACAGTGATCCCCGCCGCTCACTCAGAGACTGCAATCGAGCCGTTTGCGAGCAGCACACCGCTGGCGACGCGGACCCCAAACGCATCCGACCGCCCGACCGAAATTGCGCAGTCGAAGCGGGCGACGCCCGCTTCGACTGCGCCTTCGGCCATCGAAGGGGAGGACCCGCTTGCCGCCGCGCGGGCACTTCTCATCGCTCGTGCCCGGTGCTTGACCGCGAAATCGACGGCCTGTTTCGACGCGGTCGACCAAGCCGGATCAGCAGTGATCGAGGCAGATCGCGATCTAGTCCGTCGGCTGAAAAAAGGGGTGCCGCTGCCCTCGGACGCCGCACTAGAGGGTTTCACGCCCCGCCTCATCCAGCAGCTCGGCGACTCCGCAATCATCCAACTGGTCGCCGCTGATGGTAGCCCGATGACCGAAAAAAACCCGGCCCCCCTTCTCCTGGTGAGAAACGAGGCCGGATGGCGTATCCGGGATATCGCGCTCGGCCAGTAGTACTTAGTCAGTAAGGGCTCGTTGGATACCAAGTCATCCCTAGCTTTGCCGACATGGGCTCTGCACGTATCTGGCGAACAGAACGAGCCGCAGATTGCGCACTGTCCCCCGGGCAGCCCCTGCGCCCAATTGAGGCCGCGATCATCCCACGAAAAGCGTGGCGTTCGTAGTCGAAAGCGGCGACGCCTCGCACGGCCATTGTCGACGCGAACGCCGACGAGAGTATGGGCGGTTTACCGACGGGGAGCACACCAAGGTCGGGTCTCGCCGGGCGCGCCTCTCCAGCGGCCAGCGCTAGCGCATGGCGCCGGCGCGAGCGCTCGCTGTCGCTATCCGACTCTCAGGGATCCGCACTACTGACCACATCGTTGACATCGATCAGGGCCGGATAGCGGAGGTGAGCGCGCACACTGACCTGATCGCATGCGGCGGCCACTACGCCAGACTGCGACGAGCGCAGGACCTCTAGTGCCAGATCGGGCTGAGGATGGTGGCGCGGCCTCCGATGACCCATTCGGTGACGAGCAACTCGCCTGTCGCCAGCGCAGCGATGCCATGCGGGCTGCGCAATTGGGGAAGGGTGAGGTCCGGCGCGGTGACCTGATCACCGGCCCGAGCGTTGGGCCAGACTGTGTCCGCTGGGACCGACGCGTCGCGTACGCTCGCGATAATGTCCGCGACCCGGTTCACCCCGACCACTGCGGCGAACAGTTCTGATACCCACAGGATCTCGCCCGCAATCGTGAGCCCCGAGGGGGAGGTCAGAACGTCGTGGCCGAACGTGTCGAGATACTCCCCGCCCAGGGTGAGCGCGACGATGCGATGGTTTCCGCGGTCGGCGACGAGCAACCGTGGCTCGGCACCGCGCGGGTCGACGACCAGCCCGTGGGGGGTTGAGAGCATGGTGCCGCTGGCCGAACCATCCGTGGTCCAAAGCAGCGTGTCGTCGTCGAAGGCGTGCACCAGGTTGTCGCCATAGCCATCGGCGACCCAGACACGACTGCCGTCGGTCGCGACCGCGGTCGGTCTCCAGGAGACGGTTGGGGGTTCGAGCTCGCGCGGTAGGGCGCCGCCCAATCAACGAGCACGACCCGTCCAGACGTTGTCCTTACCGACAGGACGCCATCGCGATCGTGCTCACCACGCCAGCCGAATCGACTCGATGGATACCGCGCCCGTCCGCCGCGCCAAGGTAAAGGATGTCATCGGGTCCCACCGCAGCGCCAGGGTGTGCGAAATACGGGGAGCCGGCGTCCGGAAGTGTGATCGGAGTCCACGCGAAGCGCACGGTCAGTGCGGCTCCGCGGGCAGCCAACCTTCTCCGCAGGCACCTCCGTCGACAGCCTCGGTGACGATGATCTCGTCACCGCCTGGGGTGAGGAGCGGGTTGTAAAAGCGCGCGATTTCGGTGCTGGTCTGCGGCACATAGTGGAAGATCAACGAGCGCCGGAAGCGATCGTTCGAGCGGTTTGAGAACGAGCCGTGGACCATGCTGCCGTGGAAAAGCAGCACGTCACCGGCGCTCATATCAGTCTGCTCGGCAATCATGCCATCGGGAAGCCGCACCTCCACGTTGGTGAAGGACTCGGCCTGGTCTGCGTCGTCCGGGCACACGAGTTCGTAGCGGTGGGAGCCGGGTACGACTTTGAGTCCGCCGTTCTCACCATCGCAGTCATCGATTGCGATCCACACCGCGATGCAGGTTTCCGGGTGAGCCTGCAGGAAGAGGTTGTCCTGGTGCAAGGCTTGGCCGCGGGCACCCGGCGGCTTGAAGTAAAACATCGACTGGGCGCCAAAGACCGGACCCATAATTTCAGTGACTTTAGCCATTATTCGGGGGTCGAGCATCCATTTCCGTGACAGTCGCCCGACCTCGAGCTCGGGGCTTCGGTGGGGATGCACGAGCCGCGGGTAAAGCTCGAGGGGGTCACCCTCTGGCACGTGGTCGTCGTAGCCAACAGACCGGTCACGAGCGAGTTGGTTCATGAACGCTTCGCGGATTTCGGCGACTTCAGCCGGGTTGAGCATGGAACGGATGTGCAGCACTCCAAGGCGATCGAACTCTTCCGCGAGAGAGGCCTCGGTGTCATGGATAATATTCAACATACGAGATAGCTTTGCCCGTATACCGTTGTATTCCCATGTAACTTCATGCGCGCTTTATGGAAGATGCTGCTATGCGTACGCCGGAATCGCGCGAGGAAAGCATGCATCCTGTCGTGCACCGGCTCACTCCCGGCTACTTCAACGAGGGTCCCGAGTACTCCACGTGGCGGACCAACGGCACCACGGATTACCTGCTTATTCACACCATTGCCGGATCGGGGAGGCTTGGTGAGATCAGCGTGGGCGCTGGCGATGCCGTGCTTCTGCGGCCTGGCGTCCGCCACGACTATTCGACGGCCGAATCAGCGACTCGGTGGGAGTTCGCCTTCGCGCATTTTCACCCCCGTGCCGACTGGATGCCGCTGCTCGAGTGGCCTGCCGCCACCGGAGGCGTTTGTGTGCTTCACACCGAAGGCGAGCTGCACCATCGGGTTACAGCGGCGTTGCGATCCTGCGTGCGCGCGAGTACCGGTGGCCTTCCTCGAGCCGAGCTCTTCGCCGTGAATTCGCTCGAGGAGGCGTTGCTATGGCTCGATACACAGAACCCGCTGACCTCGCTGATGGATGAGCGCGTGCTGCGCGTCATTGAGCACATCGGCGCCCACATCGCCGAGCGGCTCGGCGTGGTTCGGCTAGCTGAGGTTGCACACATATCGCCCTCGCGGCTCACCCGCCTCTTCAGCGAACATCTCGGTGTCAGTCCTCAGCGCTATGTCGAGCGAGAGAGGATGTTGCTCGCCGAGCAACTCTTGGACCTTACCAACCGGCCTATCGCCGAGATCGCAAGGGAGGTCGGCTGGGATGACCCGCTTTACTTCTCTCAGCGGTTTCACCACTTCGCCGGGGTCAGTCCGAGCACATACCGCCGCGACGGACGTCTGGCCGCGCCCCTCAGAACAGTTGAGGGCACGGCCACCTCTCGTGAAACGTTACAATGAGGGCGCGCAGCGGAAGTCTGGCTGTTCGTCCTTTCACAAGAGAGAAGCATCCATGTCGCACGGCCTCGTTCCTGGCGAAATCCGCCGCTCCGTAGGCGAGCACTTCGCCGACCGCGCTGTCTGGCTCCCTGGCGTGGTTGAGGGGGATACCCACGTTGGCTTCCGGGTGAACTTCGTCCTCGCCTCGGCGGCCGACGTCGTCATTGACGTGCAAGCGTCCGCCGACTTTCGGCTGTGGATTGACGGTGAGACCTTCGTCTCAGGGCCGTTCCGGTATGCGACAGCGCTCCCGGAGTTCCATCGAAAGCTTGTGAGGCTAGAGGCTGGAAGGCACACCATCGCGGTGCAGGCGACGGGAGGGCGCCTACGGAACCGAGTCTTTGCCGATCTGCCGGGGTTTGTGTGGGTAATGGCGACCATCGCTGGCACACCAATCGAGTTGAGCTGGAAGGCGCGCCAGCTGTGGGAGTACGCCTCCACTGGCCTCAGGGTGAGTCCTCTCCTGGGGTGGATGGAATGGCGCGACGCCGCGCTCGATCCGACTTGGAGAGTGGAGGAGCCAAGTATTGATTGGACCGATGCCCGTCCGGTCCTCGAACTCCGGGACTTGTTAGGCCCGTCGACGCCGGGAGTAGTGAGCCTTCCCAATTGGCCAGTGGTCACCCCGCTCGAGATTGCGAGCGGAGAATACAGAGAGACATTCACCGGATACCGTTGGGATGACCCGGCGATGCAATTCGTATTGGCGGACCGCTCGCCCACCGAGGATGCCGACGGCGTCTGGTTCCTGTATGACGTGGGCCGTATCCGCATCGGGGCACTTGAGTTCACAGCGCAGGTCGAAGAGGAAACCTATGTAACCATCGCCTACGGCGACCGGCTGAGCCCTGACGGTTCGCTCGCACCGGTGACCGGTCTTGCAACCGGCCCGACCCGAATGATCCAGCACTACCATCTCCGAGCCGGGAGCGAGAGGCTGGAGCCGCTCCAGTCGCTTGGAGCCCGCTATATCGAACTCCGAGTGCACTCGACGCGGCTGGTCAGCGTGAACGACCCGCAGTTCAGGGAGCGCGACTTTCTGGGACAACAGGTGGGCTCTTTCACCAGCGGAGATGCGCTTCTCGATCGCATCTGGCTGGTGGGCGCCGATACGCTCCGCGGGAACGCTGAAGATGCCTTGGTCGATTGCATTCGTGAGAGAGCCGAATGGATTGGAGATATCGTCTCGTCGAGTATCGACCTGTTGGGGGTCGCGTGGGGCGATCTCGGACTGGTGCATCGCGCCCTGCTGCACGCAGCGGCGGGCGCGAATGATCACGGGCTAGTGGCCGGCTGCGGCCCCGGTGATCTCATCTACGTCGGCACCTACGCCGCTCAGTGGATGGCCGCGTGCTTACAGGTGAGCGAATACACCTCTGACCTCGCGCTGCTGCGCGAACTCGAAGACTCCGCGGCGGCGAACATTGCGGAACTGGTGCGACTTGTCGCTCCTGACGGAAGCAACTCGCTCCCTTGGCCATTTGTGGACTGGGGTTATGAGCCCGCGGCGGATGCTCCCGACGTTGCGGCGCTGTGTCACGTTCTCCTGGGGGTGAAGGCATTCATCAAGTGGCAGGTCCTGCTGCACGGCGAGTGCCACTCAGAGTGGGAGACGCAAGCATCGAGGCTGGAGCGCCTTATACGCGCGGAATTGTCCGACAGTTCGAGGGGGATCGGATACCACGCGGCGACCATGGGTTTCTTAGTGGGAGTGCTGGCTGCAGAGGTCGCCGCGCCCATCATCCTCGAACACTTCGAACGCGGATTTCCGTTTGACCCGGACGCCCCGCGGCTACGCGACCCCGGCAGGGTCGACCCCTCTACTGTTACGCCGTACTTCACGAACTTCTCGATGCGAGTGCTATTCGAAGCGGGGGAGACGGACGCCGTCCTGGACTTGTGGCGTCGCGGCTGGGGTTGGATGCTCGACCAGGGAGCGACAACGTGGTGGGAGGTCTTCGATGATCGCTGGAGCCACAGTCACTTCTGGGGAAGTGCCCCGACTTGGCAGATGTCACGCTACCTCCTCGGCGTCTAGCCGACTTTCGACCCCGAAATACCGACCGTCGAGATCCGTCTGTACCCCGGTTCCTTGCCGCACGCGGAAGGGCGGGTAGCACTGTCAGCGCACACGTCGATCGGCGTGTCCTGGTGCCGCACCGCCACGGGAATCGAGCTCGTCCTCGACGCGCAAGCGCCGATCGCTGTCCGCGGCTCTGGCAGGAACCGTCTCCTCGACGCCGGTCACCACGTGCTCGCGCTGGAGTCGATTGACGGGGTCTGCTTCCGTTGAACGAGATTCCCGAGGCCGGTCGCGCTTGGTGAGGCTGATGATGGCGTGGCGCCAGGTGGCACCCGCGATGTCAAAGTGTTGGGGGAAAAAGCGCCCTGAGTCACGGAGCGCGTAGTGACAGCAGAGGTACCCCCCCCGATTTCCTGCTGGACCCGATCTCCCACCCCCTGGATGCCACGGTGGCGAGGTCCTCCGCAGTGGACTTGGTGGTATACAGGATCGCGGTGAGTAGCCGATCTAACTCGGGATTCTCCCTCCCGTCATCGATTGTGTAGTCGATCACCCGCACCATCAACGGCGCCATCCTGCGCCTGTCGGTGCCCGACGTGGGGATGATCAGTGCCAGCCAGGGCCCGTCGGCGCACACCGTGGTCCCCGGCTTCAGCCTGCCGACCAGATCCCGGGACAACGCGATCTCCGACTTCGTGCGCGGCCCGATCTCTGCATCGAGGATGGCATGGGTGCCACACTCGGCCAACCCGACCAGCCGGCCCTGCGGAAACGTGGCATACTCGCCCCAGATCAACGCCGGACGGCCGAAGAAGTCGACATTCGAGGGAGTGTCAGGCAGATCCAGGTCCGTTCCATCAATCGCCACGAGCCTCCGCCCCGCTAACAAGGAACCCCGGGTCTCCGGCCCGGCCAACGGGATTACCATCCTCGTGAACACGTCAATCACGCCATCAGCCGAGCCGGCAGCGACCGATTGCGCTGCGCGGTCCGCCCGGCATCAGCAAGCACCTGCTCCACGACCTCAGCAGAAAAGACCCGCGTCAGCAAACCGCCAACTACCCTTCCATCTTCTTCGACGACGATAGCGGTCGACGAAGAATCCTGGCCCATCTCAACCGCACCGAGGGCCGCCATGCGCTTGCCCGAGATATCTTCCGCGGCTACCGCGGTCGCCTTCGCCAACGCTGCGGAGAGAGTCACAATGACCGGCTCGATGTCCTCGTACTCGTCGTCACCGAAATCGTGCGGTGGAACGTCCGCTATATCGACACCGTCTCGGACGAGCTCCGCGGGGAAGGGCAACGGTCGGCCGACGATGTGAAAGTCTTGTCGCCCCCGGCCATGAACTCGCCAACTTACTCGGGCGATGCCAATTCAGCGTGCCGGAGCTTCCGCCCCACCGACTTCACCCGCTGCGCGTTCCGAACAGCCAAGACTCAACGACCGAGCCCGCGACCGACGCGTTCGTTCCACTGCCACTGGAACCGCGAACTGTTCCGTCGTGGCGGGCTGCTATCCAGCGATGTAGCCGAGGTCGCAGTAGTCGGCGTCTCAGTAGCCGAGATTGGCAGCGAAGTCGCCGCCCTCCAGCCGCGCCTTCACTGCGACGAGGAATCGGGCCGCATCCGCACCGTCGACGATGCGGTGATCGTACGAGAGCGCGAGGTACACCATTGAGCGGATCGCGATGGCATCGAGGCCGCCACTCGAGACGACGACCGGCTTCTTGGCAACGATTCCCGTTCCGAGGATCGCGGACTGGGGCAGGAAGACAATCGGGGTATCGAACAGAGCGCCACGTGAACCGGTATTGGTCAGAGTGAAGGTGCCTCCGGCCAGTTCGTCCGGCTTGAGCTTATTGTCGCGGGTGCGGGCGGCCAGATCGGCAATCTGCGCGGCCAGGCCGGCAAGATCGAGTGAACCGGCATCCCGGATCACCGGAGTCAGTAGCCCACGCTCCGTGTCGACAGCGATAGCCATGTTTTCCTGCGACGGGTACACGATCGAGTCCCCATCGATCGTCGCGTTGATAATCGGGAAAGCCCTGAGGGCCTCGGCGGCGGCCAGCGCGAAGAACGGCAGGAACGACAGCTTCTGGCCAGTCTTGGCCAGAAACTCCGCCTTCACTGCATCGCGGAAGTTGGCGACGATCGTGACGTCAACCTCGACCACCGAGGTGAGCTGTGCCGAGGACTGCATTGAGATGACGGCTCGTTCCGCGATTACCTTGCGGAGACGCGACATCGGAACGCTTGTGCCGCGGAGAGGTGAGGTCTCGAGGGCCGCCGCCGGAGCTACTGGTGCCACATCGGCAGAGCCGACAGCGGTGGCGATCTCACTCTGGACGGCGAGCAGGTCTTCCTTGCGGATGCGTCCCCCAACGCCAGAACCGGTGATCGTGGAAAGGTCGATGCCCTTTTCGTTAGCGAGTTTGCGCACCAGCGGGGTGAAGTAGCCCGGTTTTGAGTCGAGGGCCGGAGCGGCCGGTGCTGGGGTAGCCGGTGCTGGAGTAGCCGGGGCAGGAGCAGCCGGGGCAGGAGCAGCCGGTACTGGGGTAGCCGGTGCCTCCGGTGCGGTGGTGGCGGCAGGCGGCAAAGCGACGGGAGCGACTGCGACGGGAGCGACTGCGACGGGAGCGACTTCGACGGGAGCGACTGCGACGGGCGCCGCTGCGACGGGCGCCGCTGGCGCGTGTTGTTCGGGCGCAGGGGCGTACGGGGACGGCGCTTGAGCTACCGGCTCGGCGGCTGCAACCGGCGGCTCCTGTGGAGGATCGGGGATCTGCTCAGGGAGGGCAACGGGAGCTGCCACGGGTTCAACAGTGGCTGGTATGGCTGGGGCTGGTACGGCGGGGGCTGCTACGGCGGGGGCTGCTACGGCGGGGGCGGGCGCTACCTCTGCGGCGGGCTGAGCATCCTCCGGGAGAGTGGGTGTGACAGCCTCGGTGGCATCTGCCGCCGGTACCTCCGGGGTCGCATCCGTGGAACCGGATCCATCGCCGATGGTCACGAGGGGAGTACCCACCTCGACGGTCTCGTCCTCGGCCACAAGAATGGCTTCGATCACACCGGCGATTGGCGAAGGGATTTCGGTGTCGACCTTGTCGGTAGAGACTTCGAGCAGCGGCTCGTCCACCTCGACGCGGTCGCCCACGTTCTTCAACCAGCGGGTTACCGTGCCCTCGGTGACACTCTCTCCGAGTGCCGGGAGGTTGACGGATTCGCTCATCAGTGATGCTCCTTTAGACCAGTTCTATTTACTTAGCTTAGTTTGAGTACAGTGCGCTCCTCGGAGCGACGCTTACATCGCGTGAAGCGGTTTTCCGGCAAGCGCCAGGAAGGCTTCCCCGAGCGCCTCGTCCTGCGTGGGGTGCGCGTGCAGCAGCGGAGCCAGATCTTCCGGGTAAGCCTCCCAGTTGACGACAAGCTGGGCTTCACCGATGAGTTCGCCGACGCGGGCTCCGATCATGTGCATACCAACAATCGGCCCATCGTTCACCCGTACGACTTTGATCGAACCAGAGGTGCCAATGATGTGACTCTTCCCGTTGCCGGCGAGGTTGTAGTCGTAGGTGGTCACTTTATCGGCGCCGTACTTCTCCTGTGCCTTGGCTTCGGAGAAGCCGACCGAAGCAACCTCTGGGTCTGAGTAGGTGACCTTGGGAATGTTGAGGTCGTCGATCACGATCGGGTTTAGTCCGGCGATCTCTTCCGCCACGAAAATGCCGTGTTGGAAGCCGCGATGAGCGAGCTGAAGGCCGGGAACGATGTCTCCCACGGCATACACATGGGGAACGCTCGTCAACAGTCGGTCATTGGTTATGACGAAACCGCGATCCATCGTGACACCGACTTCTTCATATCCGAGGTTTGCGGTCGCGGGCCCCCGACCGACGGCCACGAGCAAAAGCTCGGCGGCGAAAGTCTGACCGTCTTCGAGCGTCACGACGACCCCGTCGTCGTTCTGGGTCACACTTTGAAAGCGGATCCCGAGGCTGAAGCTGATCCCGCGCTTACGGAACGCGCGCTCGAACTGCTTGCTGATCGACTCGTCCTCATTGGGAACAAGGTGCGGGAGTGCCTCGATAATTTGAACGTCGGTACCCCAGGACTTCCAGACGCTCGCGAACTCGACGCCAATCACGCCGCCGCCGAGCACGAGCACCTTTTTCGGCACAAAGTCCAGTTCTAGCGCCTGTTCAGAGGTGATGACGCGGCCCCCGATCTCGAGACCGGGCAGTGTACGCGAGTAAGACCCGGTAGCGAGGACCACGTTTTTGCCCACGATGGTGTCGTCGCCGACCGTGACGGTGTTGGCAGCGGTGAGACGACCTTCACCCTCAACTACCGTGATGCCGCGAGCCTTGATCAAGCCCTGGAGTCCCTTGTATTTACTGGCGACGATTCCCTCGCGGTAGGTCGTGACCGCGGCGATGTCAATACCCTCGAACGTGGAGGTGACCCCGTATTTCGCGGAATCGCGGGTAACATCCGCAACTTCGGCGGAGTGGAGCAGCGCTTTGGTCGGGATGCAACCGACATGCAGGCACGTACCGCCAACCTTGCCCTTCTCGACAAGGGCTACCGACAACCCCAATTGGCTTGCTCGCAGTGCGGCGGCATATCCGCCGCTTCCCGCTCCGAGGATGACTACGTCGAAGTTTTGCTCAGGCACCCGGCGACTCCCTTGGGTCTCTTTGGCTTTTGCGTTGGTCCGGCTCACGAAGGTGGGCTGCGGACCTGTGCAGACCGATTATTTTCCGGCCATAAAGACCTTACTACGAGAGCGAAATCTCCTCGGCCAGCGCGATCAGTGTTCGCACAGCCACACCGCTTGGACCTGGGCCAACGAAGCCGTAGCCGCCGCCAGCATTGTGGGCCGGCCCGGCGATATCGATATGCGCCCACGGGATACGTCCGGCTGTGGTGTCAGCGCGGGGTCCGATGAATTCCTGCAAAAAGACCCCCGCGAGCAACATTCCCGCAGCAGTGTTCCCGATCTTCGCATTCGCGATGTCCGCGACATCCGATTTCAGCATTGCTCGAAGTTCTCCGGGCAGGGGCATCGCCCAGAATTGCTCACCGACGGCGCGCGCCGTCGCTGTCACCTGGCCGACGAGACTCTCGTCCCCCATCACTCCTGAATACCGGTCGCCGAGTGCAACGCGCTGGGCCCCGGTGAGGGTAGCGATGTCGATGATCGAATCCGGAAACTCCTCACTCGCCGCAACGAGGCCGTCTGCCATCACGAGACGCCCTTCCGCATCGGTATTGAGCACTTCCACCGTCGTTCCACCGCGAATCGTGAGTACGTCGTTGGGGCGCACGGCAGAGCCCGACGGCATGTTTTCTGCGAGACAGAGCCAGGCGGTGAGGCGGATGTCGAGGCCGAGCCGCGCCGCAGCGAAGACCACGGCCATCACAGTGGCCGCCCCGGTCATGTCGTACTTCATGCCGACCATGCTGGCCGGCGGCTTGAGTGACAGCCCGCCGGTGTCGAAGGTGATGCCTTTGCCCACCAGGGCGATGTGTTGGCGCGCGGTAGCAGGGGAGTAGCTGATCTTCACCAGCCGGGGGCCACGGCTGGAGCCCTGACCGACGCCGAGAATACCGCCGAATCCTCCTGCAAGAAGTTCGTCATCCGCAAGCACATCGATGTCGACGGGAATGTCCTCGGCGAGTTCGAGCACCGCGTCGGCGAAGGTCTCGGGGTAGAGGTCCGAGGGCGGCGCGTTGACAAGATCGCGTACCGAGTGGATGGCGCCAGCAACAATTGCGGCGCGGGCTACCAACTCGTCGTCTGATTCGATTCGGGCCGCAAAGGTTGTCTCGCTGGCGATGGTGATCTCGGGGGCAGGCGGCTTTGTCTTCCCGAGGGACGTTGACCGATACGTCGTGTAGGCATATCCGCCGATCGCCGCGCCTTCCAGCACGGCAAGAAGCTCTGCGGATGACGTGGTGGGCAGAGCGATCACGAGAGAGGAGACGCCTGTAATGCGACGAGCAGCCGTTCCTGCGGCGTAACGCAGGTTGTCGGCTCCGGGTGCGGAGCTGCCGAGCCCGACGAGCGCGATGCTGCGAGCGTTGCCGATTGACGTGGGTAGGCGCACCAGTTCGTCTGCGCCACCGGTAACGCCGATCGCAGCGAGACTCGACGCGAGCTCGGCGAACGTAGCGTCAGCCCAGAGCAGCTTGGGGCCGTCATCCGTGTCACGAACCCCCAAAACGAGCACATCTGTGTCGAGGGAGAGAGGAGATTTGCGAGCGATCGAGAGGAAGGGAACCGTCATTTTGCCATCGTATCCGCCGACCTCGCCGCTCGACGCCTCGTCCCGGTTGTGGTGTTCGCTACGGGCACCAAGCCAGGAGGGCGCCCTCCGCTCTGCCGCGCGCACGCGGCGATTAGAGTTAATGCATGCAGAATTCCGACGGTCTTTACGAGCTGAATCCGGCCGTTGACGACGTTCCGGAAGGGCTTCATCTCGTCGCGGGCCTCACTGGGTTTGCCGACGCAGGTTCGGCTGTCACCCAGTTGAGCGAATATCTCGTGACCAGGGTGGATCACCGGGAGCTCGCGACCTTCGACGCCGACATTCTCTTGGACTATCGCGCTCGTCGTCCCACGGTCTATTTCGATCAGGACCACCTCGCTGACTATCGGCCCCCTAAACTCGCGCTATATCTCGCGACCGACGAGATCGGCCAGCCTTTTCTCTTCCTCACCGGGTTTGAACCCGATTTTCAGTGGGAGCGATTCAGCGCGGCGGTGATACAACTCATCGCGCGCTACAAGGTCAAGACCACGACCTGGGTACACGCCATCCCGATGCCTGTGCCCCACACCCGCCCCATTGGCGTGACCGTGAGCGGAAACCGCACCGAACTCATCGACGCGATGTCGATCTGGAAGCCGCGCACCCAGGTACCGGCCAATGCTTTGCACCTGGTTGAGTACCGTCTGCAGCAACAGTTGCACCCCATCGCGGGTTTCGTCTTGTTGATTCCCCATTACCTCGCTGATACGGAGTTTCCGGATGCCGCGGTGAAGGCCTTGGAGACGATCAGCGCCGCCACCGGGCTCATCTTCCCCACTGATTCCCTTCGCGAGGACGGCCGTGATTTCCTCTCCAAGATCGACAGCCAGGTCGAGATTAACCCGGAGCTCGCGCGCCTGGTGGGAAGTCTCGAAGAGAGACACGATTCCTATATGGAGGGCAATCCGTTACGGTCGCCACTCACCGACATTGACGGCGAACTGCCCTCGGCCGACGAGATCGCTGCGGAACTCGAAAGCTTCCTCGCCGCCCGCCACAACGGCGAAGACAACGAGCCGTTTTCTCGCTAGTGTGCGCTCCGCCGGAGGGTGAGGTACCCCGGGCTACAGTGGACAGGTGAATTCGCGGCGGTCCTGGCTTGTTTGGAGCGTCGCGGTTTTCGCGTACATCGTTGCGGTGATGCAGCGGACCTCCCTTGGTGTCTCCGGCATAGAGGCCGCTCATCGCTTCGATATCTCTGCGTCGGCGCTGTCGAGTCTCGCCGTGGTGCAGCTGGTGGTCTATGCCGGTCTTCAAATCCCCACCGGAGTCCTGCTTGATCGTGTGGGGCCCAAGGCGTTGATCTCTGTCGGTGCGGTCTTGATGCTCGGCGGTCAGCTCACTCTCGCCGTCGCACCGTCGATCGGCATCGCTATTTTCGGACGCATCCTTGTGGGTGCGGGCGACGCGCTCACTTTCATCTCCGTGATCCGTTTGCTTGCTTCCTGGTTCCAAGGCAGACTCCTTCCCCAGGTCTCCCAGTGGACCGGAAATATCGGCCAGCTTGGCCAGGTGCTCTCCGCAATTCCGCTTTCCCTCCTGCTGCACCAATACGGGTGGACGCCAGCCTTCCTGTCTGCGGCAGCCCTGTCTCTCATCGCTGCGGTGCTCGTCATCATGCTCCTGTCCAATGGCCGCGTCCCCATCCGAGTCGCGGAGGAGGCTGGATCCGACCGCGCCGCTAGCTGGCCGGCAGCCTTTCGACAGTTGCGTGAATCCCTCGCTCGCCCGGGCACGCAGCTCGGCTTCTGGTCGCACTTCGTCACCCAGTCGTCGGGAACTGTGTTCTCCCTGCTCTGGGGATTCCCAATGCTCACCGCCGGGCTCGGCTACTCGCCGGGCGCGGCGTCGGGGCTGCTCACGCTCATCGTCGCGGCCGGAGTGGTGAGCGGGCCGATACTGGGCATTCTCACCGCTCGTTATCCCCTGCGCCGCTCCAATTTGGTGCTCGGCATCGTGTCGATGATCGGGATTGTTTGGTCGACGGTGCTGCTCTGGCCGGGTCATCCTCCCGGGTGGCTTGTGGTCACGCTCGTCATCGTGCTCGGCATCGGGGGTCCCGGTTCTCTCATCGGTTTCGACTTTGCGCGCACATTCAATCCGATGCGAAGTCTCGGCTCGGCGAGTGGAGTTGTCAACGTCGGTGGCTTCCTCGCGAGCTTCGTGATGATGTACCTGATCGGGCTTGTTCTCGACATAGCGGATACTGCACGGGTCTCTGGGGGTGGTGCGAGCGACGTCTTCGCCTGGGACTCCTTCCGAATCGCGCTGCTCGTGCAGTACCTCGTGATCGGCGCCGGAACGGTGTTTCTCATCCGGGCGCGGCGACGCACGCGCCTCCAATTGCACGCCGACGAGGGAATAGAAGTGGCCCCGTTGTGGGTTTCACTGGCAAGGTCGTGGACACGCCGCACGCGAAAAGGTCGCTCTATATAGCGATCTAGTCGAATTGGCAAGGGTGATCGTGAATCCGTGCAATAATTGCGGTAAGGCCCGTTCAGATTCTTACACTTCGTAGCCAGTTGCAATGTGCGAAGCGCAAAGACTTGACATGGGTCTTAGTGCTGCCCGAAAAACCCGTTGGATCAGCGCAATGGGCGAGAGTAGTCCTACCAGTGATGGGCGTGTAACGCCTAAAGAGAAACTAGTGAAAGGTGTCCAGATGGCCACCCAAACCAAAACCTCCGCGATTGCGGAAGCGGAAATCACCACTGGGGTCAATGTCGACCTCGCCAATACCGCCGTCGCGCCCGGAAAGAAGACGGCGACGCCCGTGAAGAAAGCGGCTCCCAAGACCGCCGCTGCGAAGACCGCCGCTGCGAAGGCCCCGGTTGCGGCGAAGGCCGCGATTAAGAAGGCGCCGGTCAAGCGTGGAACGAAAATAGCGGCACCCGAGGACGAAGAGGGTGGCCCCGACGACGAAGCAGAAGCAGAAGTCGTCGTCGTAGAAGACTCTAAGGGTGACGATTCCAAGGACGACACAGCTGAGGACGTGGACGACGAAAAGGAAGCCGCATCAGCCGAAGTGCTGCCGTCGGGTGCGCTCGTACTATCCCTAGTGGATGACGAAGACGAGGTACCGGTCTACTCGTCCGCCATCACCGGCGCGACTGCCGACCCGGTCAAGGACTACCTGAAGCAGATCGGGAAGGTCGCGCTGCTCAACGCGGCGGAAGAGGTCGAGCTCGCCATGCGTATCGAGGCCGGACTATTCGCCGAAGACAAACTTGCCGACATGACGCCAGCAGAGCTCAAGTCGCAGCTCGGTCGCGAACTCTCGTGGGTTGCCAAGGACGGGCAGCGGGCCAAGAGCCATCTGCTCGGTGCAAACCTCCGGCTGGTTGTCTCGCTCGCCAAGCGCTACACCGGCCGCGGAATGCAATTCCTCGACCTCATCCAGGAGGGCAACCTCGGTCTCATCCGTGCCGTGGAGAAGTTCGACTACACCAAGGGCTTCAAATTCTCGACCTATGCCACGTGGTGGATCCGACAGGCCATCACCCGCGCCATGGCGGACCAGGCCCGCACCATCCGTATCCCGGTGCACATGGTCGAGGTCATCAACAAGCTCGCGCGCGTCCAACGCCAGATGCTTCAGGATCTGGGTCGCGAACCCACTCCTGAGGAGTTGAGTCGCGAGCTCGACATGACCCCGGAGAAGGTCATCGAGGTCCAGAAGTACGGTCGCGAGCCGATCTCCCTCCACACGCCTCTCGGCGAGGATGGCGACAGCGAGTTCGGTGACCTCATTGAGGACACCGAGGCGGTCGTTCCCGCGGACGCCGTTGGCTTCACGATGCTGCAGAAACAGCTCGAGTCCTTGCTCGACTCGCTCTCCGAGCGTGAGGCCGGCGTGATCCGCATGCGCTTCGGACTCGGGGACGGCATGCCGAAGACGCTCGACCAGATCGGCGACACATTTGGGGTCACGCGCGAGCGTATCCGTCAGATCGAGTCCAAGACAATGGCGAAACTTCGGCACCCCTCACGGTCGCAGTCACTGCGCGATTACCTCGAGTAAACCGCGCTGTGAGCCAGTCACAATCGAGTACGGCACGGCAGCGTGTACCCAACGGGCTGAAGTACTTCCTTCCGGTTGTCGCGGGGAAGGCGGTGCGCGCCCTCGCGAAGCTTCGCGGTGGGGGGTCCGCCTTCCCCGGCTACGTCACGACGAAGCTCGCGCCGAACTTCCTCCGGGATGTCACGAGCCAGTTTCGTTACGGCATCGTCTACGTCCTCGGCAGCAACGGCAAATCCACGACGACTCATATGCTGACCGAGGTACTGCGTTGGCACGGTCTGAAGGTCTTCACCAATCCCTCCGGGGCTAACCTGCCGCAGGGCATCGCGTCGTCGATCCTCGGGGAATCCAGCGTGCTCGGTCGGCTCGATGCGGACATCGGAGTGCTCGAGGTGGATGAGGCGTTTGCGCTTGAGTTCGCCGCCGTTGTGCCTCCGTCCACCGTGTTGGTGCTCAATACCCAGGTCGACCAGCTCTACCGGTTCTATGAGACCGAGCGCGTCGCTGACATGATGCTCGACACGGCCCAGCAGGCATCTCTGCACGTCGTGACCAATCGCGAAGATCCCTATCTTTCGAAGATCGCTCGACGCTACTCCGACGGGGACCAAACAACCGCGCCGGACATCACCTACTTTGGGGCGTCGCGGGAGGTCATCGCAAGTGCGCCCCATGGCCTGTTCAACGCCACGGATTACCGCGATGCCACCGTCGCGCCCGAGTCTCATCATGCGCTGGCAGAACTGGTGGCTACCGATCGCGTGGGAGCGAAAATCATCGTCGACGGCACACCGGTCGACGTGACCCTTCCGGCCAAGGGCCTCCACTACGCGATCGACGCGGCGGCGGCGCTGGCCACGGCGGCGGTCATCCTCGGAGATCGTTTTGATGGTGCGTCCTCGGCCGCGGCGTTCGCCGCGATGAAGCCCGCTTACGGCCGGGGCGAGCTGCTCGACTTCAGAAACCGCGATGGCGTCAACGAACAGGTCGAATTCGTGATGTTCAAGAACGCCGCGAGCCTTCAGCTCAACCTTGATGCGCTTCCAGAGCCTCCGCAACAGGTGCTGCTCGCCATCGACGAGGGGACGCCTGACATCTCCTGGATCTACGACATCGACTTCGCCGCGCTCGACCACGTCGACGTGATTACCGGTGCGAAGGCCTGGCAGATCGCCCTACGTCTTGAGCACGAAGGAATCGCCATCGGCGCTGTCGAACCCGACCTCAAAAAGGCGATCGACATCATGCGTGCGCTTGCTCGGCCGTCAACGGGGCTCAAGACCTGGATCGTCAACTATGAGATTATGATGCTTGCGCGGAAGCAGATCGGTTTCCTCGAAATGGAAAACCAGCGATGAGCGACCTGACAATCGTGCAGCTCTATCCCGACGAGCTCGGCGTGGCCGGTGACCGGGGTAATGTCATGGCATTGACAGCCCGACTCACGCACGCTGGGCATTCCGTTACTGTCGTCGCCCACGAGGTTGGATCTAAACTCCCGACGGATGTAGACCTTGTCATCGTCGGTAACGGACCGCTGTCGGCGATGCGAAACATCCATGCCGACCTGCTGGCGAACGGTGACCGGCTTCGCGCGCTCCGCGCGAGCGGCGTGTCGGTGTTCGCTTACGGGTCCGGTGCCGAGCTACTCAGCCATTCGATCACTCTCATCGATGGCACCTCGCTCGAGGGGCTCGGCATCCTGCCGTTCTGCGTGACACGCATTTCCACTCGTGCGGTTGGCTATGTGATCGTCGGTTCGCCGTTTGGCCAGATCGTCGGGTTCGAAGACAATGCGTCTCGCTGGACACTTGATACCGGCGCAAAGCCCCTCGGCATCCTCGACGCCGGAAGCGGCAATGGCGAGGGTTCGATCGAGGGCGTCCTCGACACGGGTACCGTCGGCACCGTAGCGAGCGGCACGATCGCAATCGGTACGCAGGTCGGTGGCCCGGTATTGCCCCTCAATCCGCTGATCACCGATGCGATCATCGCGTCGATCGGTAAGCGCCGTGGATTCACCGTTGTTCAGTCAGAGCTGAACGAAAGCCTCGAGCACTACGCCACGCGGGCCCGAGAAGTGATCATCGCCCACGCGAAGCACGTATTCTCAAGGATCTAGGTTCTCGAGCATCGTTTGTTCAGTCCGAAAGGTGACGATACTGCCCGTTTCACGCATTCACAGTGCGAGCATCGATCTCTTGGCGATCCGCGACAACGCGGCCGTGCTCGTTCGCCGGGCCGGTTCTCGAATCGTCGTGGCCGACGTCAGGGCGGATGCCTACGGTCATGGCCTCACTGCGGTGATTGGCGCCGCCGTCGATGGTGGTGCCGGTGCACCTGACATCGATTCCGCCGCGTCGTTGGGCCCCGATGCGAAGTTCGTTTCTGCGGGTTCGGCTCTCTATGGACTTTCGCCGGATCTCGAGCTGAAGCCGGCGATGCGGGTCAGCGCTTTGGTGGTGGGCACAAAGACCATCGACGCCGGCGAAAGCGTCTCTTACGGATATACCTGGACCGCGATCTCGCGCACCAATCTCGCGCTCGTGGGAATCGGATATGCCGATGGCCTGGATCGCATCGCGAGCAACAGAGGATCCCTCCGACTCCGTGGAGCGCTGCGTCGCATCGTCGGTCGCGTGGCGATGAATGCCCTTGTGCTCGATATCGGGCAGGACTCGGCACTGATCGGTGACGAGGCGGTCGTTTTCGGGGACCCTTCCACTGGCGAGCCTGCCGTCTGGGACTGGGCGAAAAGCCTCGGGCGCCCGAGTGCGGAGATCGTCTCCGTCTTCGGCAGTCACCTGCCTCGGGTGTATCGATGAATGGGCCAACGGCCACGATCGACCTCCCCGCCTACCGACGTAACCTCGCTCGGCTCGCGGAGAGGGTCGCTCCGGCCGCCCTGATGGCCGTCGTCAAAGCGGATGCTTATGGGCACGGTCTCCTGCCGGTTGCGCGCGCGGCCGTCGCGGCCGGGGTCGCTTGGATCGGTACCCTCGACATTGAAACCGGCCTCGAGTTGCGGGAGAACGGTATCCCGCGCGATGTGGCCGTGTTCACCTGGCTACTCGGGCCCAACGAGGACTACAGCAGGGCGATCGAGGCCGAGCTTGACTTCGGGGTCTCGACACTCAGCCAGTTGGAGGCGATTGCGCGGGCCAGCGTGTCCGGTCGGGCGCGGGTGCACCTCAAGATCGACACCGGCCTTCACCGAAACGGCGCCAGCATCGAGGACTGGCCAGGCCTGGTGACTCGCTCGCTCGCGTTATCTGACCGCATCGAGCTCGTCGGTATCTGGACTCATATCGCGGAGGCATCCGACGGCGACGACACCGTGGCGATTGAGCGGTTCCGCTCGGCGATCGCGGTCGCGGAGAGACTCGGAACGAGCGTCACCGTGCGGCATCTTGCGGCCAGTGCCGCCGCGTTCGGTCGCGCCGATTCTCGGTTTGACCTGGTGCGGATCGGCGCCTTCTCCTACGGAATCTCGCCTGGCGGGGGGGTCAGCCCGTCTTCGCTCCGGCTCGAACCGGTAATGACGCTTACCGCACCGGTAATCGCGAAGGAGGAGGGCCTTGCGACCCTCGGAATTGGTTACGGTGACGGAATCCCCAGCTCGGCTGTGGGCACGGTGCAGGTCTCGATTAACGGAGCGCGATTCGAGGTCGTCTCGGTGCAACTGGACCGGCTGACGGTGGACACAGGGGATTCCCCCATTCAACTCGGTGATACTGCAGTGCTCTTCGGTAGCGGCACGGCCGCTGAGCCGACGCTACAGGAGTGGGCAGACCAACTCGGCACGATCGGCGAGGAGATCGTCACCCGCCTGAGTCCGCGCATCCGCCGCCGCTTCCTCGAGTGACGTCTCATTCGCTAAGAGGAGACAACACAGCGCCCCCGGTATAACCGAGGGCGCTGAAAGATCACGGGCGGAAAATGAAATCAGGAGCGGTTGCCCTGAAGCAGGCGGTCCGACTCGTCGTGCCAGTTGCTAGCGATGGTCGCTAGCTTCTCCTGGTACTTCTTGCCGTGGTGGGCGCAGAACAACAGTTCGCTTGAACCGATGGCGACTCGGATGTACGCCTGCGCGCCACAGCTGTCACAACGGTCCGATGCGGTGAGCTGGTGGTTTGCGTCGAGCATTTCCACCGACGTCGTGTCGGGTGCACTCTGAGTCATGAGTTGCTCCTCGTTTCCTATCAATAACTTGTTCCTCCTATACAAACACGGCTGTGTTGAATCACGACGACAAAACCTGCGTATTTCGCTGTACGCGTACGCACCCAGTCGTGGGGGTGTCGGATGCCGGCGAGCGCATCCGCTGTCATTAGTGTTGAACCCGGCCCGGCCACCAACCATTCCCTGCTCTGACGATGACGGCGGCGCCACGAAGGAGATTCACGTGGCGAGCTCAGACTATTCCGCACGACACCTGTCGGTGCTCGAAGGACTCGAGGCCGTACGCAAGCGTCCCGGCATGTACATAGGATCCACCGACTCGCGGGGCCTGATGCACTGCCTGTGGGAAATCATTGACAATTCTGTCGACGAGGCGCTTGGAGGCAGCGGCGACAAAATAAGCGTCGTGCTGCACAAGGACAACAGTGTAGAAGTGCGTGATCGCGCCCGGGGTATCCCGGTTGATATCGAGCCGAAAACCGGACTTTCTGGAGTCGAGGTGGTGTTCACCAAACTCCACGCCGGCGGCAAGTTCGGCAGCGGTTCGTATGGCGCCTCCGGGGGCTTGCACGGAGTCGGTGCATCCGTCGTCAATGCTCTCTCAGAGCGCCTGGATGTCGAAGTTGACCGCGATGGCAAGACTTGGGCGATGTCATTTCACCGTGGTGAGCCCGGCATCTTTGCCGACACCGCCGAGGGGCCGAGAGTGGACGCGGTGTTCACCCCGTTCGAGAACAAGAGCGAATTGCGCGTGGTCGGCAAGGTAGCTCGCGGTGTCACCGGCACCCGGATCCGCTACTGGGCGGATCCGCAAATATTCAGCCGCGGTACGACCTTCCAAACGGAGGAGCTCGCGGCCCGTGCGCGTCAGACCGCATTCCTGGTGCGTGGCCTCGGCATCGACATCACCGACGAGCGTGGCGCCGAGCCCACCCATGAACTGTTTCGCTTCGACGGTGGCATCGCTGAGTACGTCGACTTCCTCGCCCCGGACAGTGCCCTCACCGAGACCTGGCGAATGACCGGCTCCGGCACGTTCCACGAGACCGTTCCCGTGCTCGACGACAAGGGCCACATGGTCGCAACCGAGCTTGAGCGCGAGTGCGAGGTCGATATTGCCCTCCGCTGGGGCACCGGGTACGAGACGGTGTTCCGAAGCTACGTGAATATCATCGCCACCCCGAAGGGCGGCACTCACCAAGCCGGTTTCGAAGCGGGAATGCTCAAGTTTCTCCGCGCGCAGGTCGAACAGAACGCGCGACGGCTCAAGGTCGGTACGGGCGCGAACAGCACCGAGAAGATCGAGAAGGACGATGTGCTTGCCGGCCTCACGGCGGTGTTGACCGTGCGCCTGCCTGAGCCACAGTTTGAGGGGCAGACGAAGGAGATACTCGGAACTCCCGCAGTTCGAAACCTAGTCGCCGCAGTGGTGGCAAAGACCATGGCGGAGAAGTTCGGCTCATCGAAGCGCGACGACAAGACGCAGTCGGCTCTCGTGCTCGACAAGATTGTTGCGGAGATGAAGTCCCGCATCTCGGCGCGCGCGCACAAGGAAACCCAGCGACGCAAGAATGCCCTCGAGAACTCGTCCCTTCCGGCGAAGCTCGTTGACTGCCGAAGCTCGGATGTCGCCAATAGTGAGCTCTTCATCGTGGAGGGCGACTCGGCGCTCGGAACGGCGAAGCTGGCCCGCGACAGCGAATACCAGGCCTTGCTCCCGATCCGGGGAAAGATCCTGAACGTGCAGAAGGCCACCGTGTCGGACATGCTCGGAAATGCCGAGTGCGCTTCGATCATCCAGGTGATTGGCGCCGGCTCCGGCCGCAGCTTCGACCTCGCGACCGCGCGGTACGGCAAGGTGATCATCATGAGCGATGCGGATGTCGATGGCGCGCACATTCGCACGCTGCTGCTCACTCTGTTCTTCCGTTACATGCCCGACATGATCCGCGACGGACGCGTCTACGCCGCGGTGCCGCCACTGCACCGGGTTATCGTGATGAATCCGGGTACGAAGCCGAATGAGACGATCTACACCTACTCCGAAGCCGAGCTCAACGGGGTGCTCGCCGGACTCAAGAAGGCGAACAAGCGCTACCAGGATCCGATCCAGCGTTACAAGGGTCTCGGCGAGATGGATGCCGACCAGTTGGCAACCACTACCATGGACCGGCATCACCGCACGCTCCGTCGCGTGCAAATCACCGACGCTGTCAACGCCGAGCGAGTGTTCGAGCTGCTCATGGGCAACGATGTCGCCCCCCGCAAGGACTTCATCATTGCGGGGTCGGACGGGCTGTCACGCGAACGCATCGACGTGTAGCCGGCGACGCATCCGTGAGGCTTGCCAATCGATCGGCCCCCGATTCGGTGTGCAGACCGGATTGTCCAGCGCATGGCGCTGTTGCGCGTGCAGGTTTCCGCACCTGTTGTGCACAGCCCTGTTGCGCATCCAGCCGTGTCGCGCATCCAGCCCTGTTGCGCATCCAGCCCTGTTCGAAATGCAGGATCGGGTGTGACGGGTGTTGCGGATGAGGCACTCCCGTCACTCCTGTCACGCAGAGTCCTGCATTTCGCGCGGCTCTGTTCACCGCACCAGCCAGTCGTGCCTACCTCTGTTCACCGCACCAGCCAGTCGTGCGTACCTCTGTTCACCGCACCAGCCAGTCGTGCGTACCTCTGTTCACCGCACCAGCCAGTCGTGCGTGCAGCCCCGTTGCGCATCCAGCCCTGTTCGAAATGCAGGATCGGGCGTGACGGGTGTTGCGGATGAGGCGCTCCCGTCACTCCTGTCACGCGGAGTCCTGCATTTCGCGCAGGATGTGTTCAGCGCGCCAGCAGGTTGCGCATCCAGCCGTGTTGCGCATCCAGCCGTGTTCGAAATGCAGGATCGGGTGTGACGGGTGTTGCGGATGAGGCGCTCCCGTCACTCCTGTCACGCGGAGTCCTGCATTTCGCGCAGGAGACGGCACCGGAGTTCGTACCGCGGGAAGTCACGATCGACGCAGCGCTCAACGGATCGGGGCGCCGATCGACTCGACGATACTCTCGAGCGGCGTGCCCGATGCGTCGCGTTTGGCACCGGCATCCGGAAGAGTCCGCACCCCGCCATCAGTTCCCACAGCGAGCGCTGGGGACGGCCCTGCCCACGCCACGGAGAGCATATCTTCGCCTCTGAGAAAGGCGTGGGCTCGCACACCACCGGTCGCCCGCCCCTTGCCAGGGAACTCGGACAGCATCGAGACCTTCGCCCGTCCGGAGTCCATCCCGGCGATAGTCGCGCTGCTGCTCGACACTGTCGCTACGGCGACCTCAGCTGTGGGGTCGACCGAGCCGAAGAAGATTACGGTGGCCTTCGCGCCAAGATTGATGCCAGCCATTCCACCGGCGGAGCGCCCCTGCGGTCTCACCGTCGATGCGGGAAAATGCAAGAGTTGCGCCTCCGAGGTGATGAAGAGCAAATCATCCGTCTCCGCGGACTGGCGCGCCCCAACCACCGCGTCCCCCGGCTTCAGCGCGATCAGCTCGAACTCGGGCCGGTTGGCCCAGTCTCCGGGAGTTAACCGCTTGACCACGCCCTGCCGGGTACCGATAGCGATCGCATCAGAGGATGTGAGCGAGACAAGCGCGAGCACCCGTTCCTTCTTGGCGTCGATAGCGAGGTAGTCCGAGATCCGCGTGCCTGCGGCGAGCTGGATCGAGTTCTCCGGTACGACCGGCAGGTCGACAGGCGTGAGACGGATGAGCCGCCCGAGCGAAGTGACCGCGCCGATCTCTGACCGGCTGGTCGTCACGATCGACGACAGGATCGCATCGTGCTTGGTGCGCCGGGCAGCGCGCTCCGGCAACTCCGAGGCACCATCGAACAGGTCGACACGGATGGCCCGCCCGGTCGTCGACAGGAACACCAGGCAGGGCGTGTCCGCGATCTCCAGCACGGCCGCGGCAGCCCGGGCGGCGACTGTTGTCCCGACCGGCGGTCGCGCCTCGGTGAGAAGTGTGCGGCGTGGGGTACCGAAGCGCTCGGAGACCTCCTCCAGCTCGTCGGAGACCAGCTGGCGCACGCGCTCTGGGCCGGTGAGCAGTTGTTCAAGGGTGGCGATCTCGGCGAGCAATTGGTCGCGCTCCGCCTCGAGTTCGATTCGAGAGAATTTGGTGAGTCGACGTAATCGCAGTTCGAGGATGTACTCGGCCTGGATCTGGCTGAGGTCGAAGACATCCATCAGCCGCACTCGGGCCTGCTCGCCGTCATCGCTCGCGCGGATCACCTGGATTACCTCGTCGATATCGAGGATGGCCACGAGCAGGCCTTCGACGAGATGCAGCCGCTCGTTCTTGCGCGCCAAGCGGAACTGGCTGCGTCTGGTGACGACGGAGATGCGGTGGTCGACATAGACCTGAAGCAGTTCACGAAGGCCAAGAGTCTTCGGCCCTCCATCCACGAGGGCGACGTTGTTAATATTGAACGAATCCTCGAGCGGGGTGAAGCGGTAGAGCTGCTCGAGCACGGCATCCGGGCTGAATCCGGTCTTGATGCCCACCACGAGGCGCAGGCCGTGTTTGCGGTCGGTAAGGTCCGTGACATCCGAGATGCCGTTGAGCTTCTTGGAGTTGACTCCGTCCTTGATCTTCTCGATCACCCTCTCCGCGCCGACCATGTAGGGCAGCTCGGTGATGATGAGTCCTGCCTTGCGTGCGGTGATGTTCTCGACGGATACTCGCGCCCGAGTGCGGAAACTGCCGCGCCCTGTCTCGTAGGCGTCGCGGATTCCGGAGAGGCCGATGATCGTGCCTCCGGTCGGCAAGTCGGGGCCGGGCACGAACGACATGAGGTCGTCGAGCGAGGCGTCCGGGTGCGCAATCAGGTGTCGTGCTGCGCCCACGACCTCGATGAGGTTGTGCGGTGCCATGTTGGTCGCCATACCGACTGCGATTCCGGATGCGCCGTTGACCAGCAGATTGGGGAAGGCCGACGGCAGCACCTCCGGTTGGGTCAACTGATTGTCATAGTTGGGCACGAAATTGACCACGTCTTCGTCGAGGTCCTCGGTCATGGCCATTGCGGCGGCGGTAAGGCGGGCTTCGGTGTAGCGCGGCGCAGCCGGCCCGTCATCCAGGGTGCCGAAGTTGCCATGCCCATCGATCAGCGGAACACGCAGGATGAAGCTCTGGGCGAGCCTCACCATCGCGTCGTAGATCGAAGCATCGCCGTGCGGATGCAGCTTGCCCATGACTTCGCCGGTGACCCGCGCCGACTTGACGTGCCCACGATCGGGGCGCAAGCCCATTTCGGTCATCTGGTAGAGGATGCGACGCTGCACCGGCTTCAGGCCGTCGCGTGCGTCCGGAAGGGCCCGGGAGTAGATCACGGAGTACGCGTATTCGAGGAACGACCCCTCCATCTCGGTGGAGACGTCGACGATATCGATGCGTTCCCCACGGGGCTCTGCGGTGGGGATTTCGGGAGTAGTCATAGGATTGCCCCCATGCTACCGGCCACCAAATCGCACCGGTTCAGCCTTGCCGATGTCGTTCCAAGTTCACTTCTCGCAATTTCTCACGAGGCGAACCCCCTGTCTCTCCCGCCGGTCGAAAAGGCGATCGTACTGCTCGTGGACGGCCTCGGAGCATCCGCTCTCACTGCCCGCGCCGGTCACGCCCGCACCCTTGCTCCGATGCTCACCGCGGCGTCCACGATCGGTGCGCGCTTTCCGTCAACCACTGCATCGGCGCTTGCCTCGCTCACCACGGGCGAGACCCCTGGGATCCACGGGCTCGTCGGGTATCGTGTGCTCGACGCGGTCAATGACCGCATCGTGAACCAGCTGAGCGGATGGGACGACCGCCTCGATCCGGCGACCTGGCAGCGGGTGCCAACGCTGTTCGAGAAAGCTCGGGATGCCGGTATCCCGAGTTTCGCGATAGGCGCCGAGCGCTACCGGTCTTCCGGATTCACCCGCGCGGTGTTGCGGGGGGCCGAGTATCGCAGTGGAGGGACGATGTCCGAGCGTTTCGACGAGGCGCGTCGTGTTCTCGACGAGATCGATCGCGGACTGATCTACCTGTACGTGCCCGAGTTGGACCAGGCCGGCCATTCCGCTGGCTGGCAGTCCCCGCTCTGGACGACTGCGCTGGAAGAACTTGACCGGTCTGTTCGCTCTTTCGTGCCGATGCTCGGCCGGGGTGAGGGGATGCTCTTAACAGCCGACCATGGGGTGCTCGATGTGTCGGAGCATTCCCAGGTGCTGTTCGACTCCGAGCCACGTCTCATCGACGGTATTCGTTTTATTGGCGGTGAACCCCGGGCACTGCAGCTTTACTTCGAGCCCGACGCCACGAGCGATCATCGCGCGACAGTGCTCGCCTCCTGGCGGGAGATCGAGGGCTCACGATCCTGGATCGTGTCGCGCGCTGAGGCGATTGAGTCGGGATGGTTCGGGCCAACGGTGGATTTTGAGGTGATTCCTCGAATTGGCGACATCATCGTCGCGGCACGCAAAAGCATCGCGTACTACGACTCGAGAGTTGTAACCAACACCGGCCGGAGCATGGTCGGCCAACACGGGTCCTGGTCCTCAGAGGAACTCGCGATTCCCCTGTTGCGATTCGGCGCGTTCGCCGCAGCACAGGGGGTGAGAGCTTAGAGGTCGTCGTCCGACCGCGCACCAAAGACAATCTCATCCCAGCTCGGCATTGCCGCTCGGCCCTTCCGCGAGGAGGCACGAGGCTGGAAGACATTCGGTTGGGGTGCGGTGTTGCCGGGGCGATCGTCGTTCTCGTCTCCGAACACATCGAGAGGCACGTCGACGAGGCGGATAGTGCCAGTAGACGGATGCGCAGACTTGGAATCCGAGCCCGAAGTTTCGTTACCGAAGCCAGCCGATTCGCGTTCCCCGCGTCGACGCCGGAGCGCCTCCAGCAGGTCTGCGGTCTGGTTGGACTCGGGCTCGTCGGTGACCGGCGCGCGGTTGATAGCCGCATCGGAGACGGCGGCGGGCGCGTCATCGAGGCGGCCGTAGGGGACTGCTTCGAGACGGGACACTCCCTCGCGACGGCCGCCGAGCGGGGCCGGCTCCTGCTGGGCAAGCTCCTCGTTGGTGAACGCGCCACTGTCGAAGCGTGACTGGTCGGGCTGGCGTTCTTCATCCCCGACGGCGCGCAGTCGGGGCACAAGGGCTCCGGAGGGGTCTCCCTGTTGGGAGAGGGTGATGGCTTCGTTATTGAGCGGGGAGAGCGCGGCTTTCTTTGGGTCGAAGCGCCAGCGGGCATCCCGCTCGGTCTGCTCGGTGTTGAAAGCGAGTTTCACGACCCAGCCTCCGCCGACCTCTTTCCAGCTTGCCCACCGCTCATCGATCGCCCCGAGATCGTAGAGACGCTCTCGGATTACGGTGCCGAAGGTTGACCCATCACCGAGGGGGTCAGTTTCCATAGCGGTGTGCACCGGCACACCGAGAGCAGAGTTGACGACGAACTCGCGCTCGGCGAGCACCGGTCCCTCGAACTTCCGGATGTAGTCGACCGGAACACCGGTGATGGATGCGACGTCCTGCGCCGACATCCCTGACCGGATGTGGGCCTGGATTTCGCGCGGCGCCAGCTTCCGCCCGGATCCTGGGTCCGGGATCGACTGTCGAAGTTTTGACTGCATCACTTCGTCGATGGCGATGCGGTACTTGGTACCTTCGTCGGATGCGACGAGGAGTGCGCCGTTCTCCACTCCGATGACTCTCAGGTCTTGCATACTGAACGCCTCTCGCGGTCATTTACCGTCTATAGAGTCGCACGGCCAGTCTCTAAATCCGGGGAATATCCCGGGCGTGCCGCAAGTTGCACAGAAGTCGGACTCACGGTTATTTGGTAGTGGTTTGCTATTCGCAAACTAATGATGCAAACTGTGGCCGCCGATTGAGACCAATCGATATTTTCAAGAACTGGATGAGCATGGCAACCGACTACGACGCACCTCGTAAGACCGACGACGACTCTGAGTCGATCGAGGCTCTGAAGGAGCGCGTCCCGGACAAGATGTCCGGCGTGGTCGACGTCGATGACGCCGACAACCCCGGAGGGTTCGAACTCCCGGGCGCAGACCTCTCAGACCTCGATCTCGACGTCGTGGTGCTGCCACCGCAGGCCGACGAGTTCACCTGTGTGAGCTGTTTCCTCGTGAAGCATCGCTCCCAGCTGGACCACGAAGAGAAGCTTGGCTTGATTTGCCAGGAATGCGCGGCCTGACCCCGCTTCGGTGCTTCTAGGGCGCCTTCGCTGTCGAAACCGCGGCAACGAGCGCATCGGGAGTCCGGGTGGACACGATCCAGTAGGGAGTCGGGTCGTTCTCGTCGGAGAGTTCAATCTTCACGACGGGAGACACCCAGCCGCGGATCAGAAGCCAGGCTCGAGCGTCGAGCATACGGCCGCGCTGGAGGGTCGCCTCCTCGCCGTCGAACGCTGTAACTGTGCTGATGAGATCGACCGGCACGCGCGCCCGACCAGCGACAAGCTCATTGAGTGAGACCGAGATCACCGGGGACGTTGCCACGAGAACCAACACGATCGCCCCGTAGAGCGTGATGGCGACGATCACGCCAGCGAGAAGGTTGATCGGGAGGAAGACCAGCAAGCTGGCCGGGATGACGAGAGCGGTCGAGAGGAACACCCAGGGCGATGGCCAGATTCGTTCGCGATAAAGTGTGCGGATCGTCTTCGGGCCGTCAGGGCTGTTCACCGTCATGGCCCTATTCGATCAGACTTTCCGGTGCTCAGACAGCGCGGTCGTTCTGCACTACCCTCGTGAGGTGGCTCAAACCGTGGAAGTACTGATCGTCGCTGATCGGATGCCCGCCTATTCGCACCCCGGGGACGCTGGCGCCGACCTCACCGCGGCTGTGGCCGTGCAACTCGCGCCCGGGGAGCGCGCAACCGTTGCGACCGGTGTTGCGATCGCCCTCCCTGATGGCTATGTCGCGTTCGTCGTTCCGCGCAGCGGGCTCGCGGCGAAGCACGGAATCACCATCGTAAACAGCCCGGGTACAGTGGACGCCGGCTTTCGGGGGGAGATCAGCGTCACTCTCCTGAATACAGACAGCTCCGTGCCGTACTCTGTCGCGGTCGGTGATCGGATTGCCCAGCTTGTGATTATGCCGGTGACGAAGGCGCGGTTCATCCCCGTCTCCACGCTGCCCGGTAGCCAGCGAGGAGGGTCCGGCTTCGGGTCGACCGGCTACACGACTATCGACAGTGAATCACTTAACGACGACCCAAAAGGAGAGCTCCTGTGAGCGACACCAATTCGCCGTCAGGCGATATCGAGCCGATCGATAGCACCGAGTCGAGTCTTTCGGATGAGCAGCGGAAGTCGGCTCCGGCCGATCGCGAGTCGGAAGGTCCGCTCGACGAGTCCGAAGCAAACCCTGTGCGGCCCTATGTCGACCTTGGCGGGGTCAAAATCCTGCCGAGGGAGGGGCTCCAGTTGCGGCTGGAGGTGGAGGAAGGCAGCCAGCGGGTGGTGGCAGTCGGGCTCGACTATGCCGGTTCGACCCTGCAGGTGCAGCCTTTTGCCGCACCGCGGAGCTCGGGTCTCTGGCACGAGATCCGCGACCAGATCGCCGATCAGATCGCGAAGCAGGGCGGGACCACGCGTTTGTCGGTCGGTCCATTCGGACCGGAGCTGCTTGCGGAGATCCCCGCGACGATGCCAGGCCAACCCGATTCGACCCGCCTCGCTCGCTTCATCGGAGTCGATGGGCCACGGTGGTTCCTCCGTGGCGTGATCGCCGGCGATGGCGCCGTCGACCAGGAGGCCGCGTCGAAGATAGAGGATCTCTTCCGAAGCGTGGTTGTCGTGCGTGGGAAGACCCCGATGCCGCCCCGCGACCTCATCCCCCTTCACATGCCCAAGACGGCTGCTCCCGCCGACGACCTGCCCTTCTCGCCGGGCGCCTGAGTCTGTTGGCAGTCGACGACGAGTCCCCGCCGACAGGATTCCGCGACGCGTTCGCGGACGCCATGCGCAAGAGCGGTCTCGGCCAGGTCGCGCCGGGTGAAGTGCCGACCGCTGGGTCGCTTCTGAGAGCGGTTGGGGGCCTGCGCGGGCTGGTCGAATCGATCCTCCCGGGGCTTGGGTTCCTGATCATCTATACCCTCACGAAGAGCCTTATTTTCTCCGTTCTCGCGCCGGTCACTCTCGCCGTCGTGTTTGTGTTCGTGCGTCTGGCGACGAAAACGCCGGTCACGCAGGCTCTCGCCGGGATCGCGGGAATCGTGCTGTCCGCACTACTCGCGCTCATCACCGGCAGAGCAGAAGCAAACTTCATCCCCGGGATCGTCATCAACGTCGTGAGCCTCACCGTGCTGCTGGTGAGCATCCTGATTCGGTTGCCGCTCATCGGGGTCATTTTCGGTTTTCTCACGAATGACAGTTTCGGGTGGCGGAAGGCGAAGGCCAAGCGGCGGGTGCTCTATCTGACGACCTGGCTCTGGGCGGCACTGTTCGCGCTTCGTCTCGCGGTGGAGGTCCCGCTCTATCTGGCACAAAATGCCGAGTTGCTCGCCGGCGCGAAGCTGATCCTCGGGGTGCCGCTCTACGCGGGAATGCTCTGGGTGACCTGGCTTCTCGTGCGGGCCGTGTACGGGCGTCTTCCAGACGACGGGTCCGAGACCGCTCGCTAGGCACTGATACGACTGCCCCGATGTGACTGCCCCTGCATGCTAAACTATCTTGACATCAAGACAGTTTTGATGTCGGTGCGATACCTCGAAGAAGCGCTCAAGACTTAGGCTTGCCGAGAGGGCACCCGCGGTGGTCGAGATTCAGGATGAGGTCCGAGCACCTGGTGCAGATCAGGTCGTTCAGCACGGTACGACCTGGTTCAGCACAGCACAGCACAGCTTGGTTCAGCACAGTACCGCTTGGTTCAGTCCAGCAAGGGAGTCGCGCAATGTCGCAGGTCAACAGCTTCGGTTCGAAGGACATCCTGACGGTCGGTTCCACCGACTACGAGATCTTCCGGGTGGACCGCGTACCCGGGTACGAGAAGCTCCCCTACAGTCTCAAAGTGCTGCTGGAGAATCTCCTGCGCACCGAAGATGGCGCGAACGTCACGAAGTCGCAGATCGAGGCACTCGGGTCCTGGGAGCCGACAGCGGAGCCTGACACCGAGATCCAGTTCACCCCCGCCCGTGTGATCATGCAGGACTTCACCGGCGTGCCCTGCATTGTCGACCTCGCCACCATGCGCGAGGCTGTCTCTGCCCTCGGAGGAGACCCCAAGAAGATCAATCCGCTGGCTCCGGCCGAACTCGTGATTGACCACTCCGTGATTGCCGACCTGTTCGGCTCTGAGAACGCTCTCGAGCGCAATGTTGAAATCGAGTACGAGCGCAACGGTGAGCGATACCAGTTCCTGCGCTGGGGCCAGACCGCCTTCGACGACTTTAAAGTCGTGCCCCCGGGAACCGGAATCGTGCACCAGGTCAACATCGAGTACCTTGCCCGCGTCACGATGACACGTATGGTGGGCGGAGCGCTGCAGGCCTATCCGGACACCTGCGTCGGCACCGACTCGCACACCACCATGGTCAATGGCCTCGGTGTGCTCGGCTGGGGCGTCGGCGGTATCGAGGCCGAGGCGGCAATGCTCGGCCAACCCGTCTCCATGCTCATTCCCAAGGTCGTCGGTTTCAAGCTCACCGGCATCATCCCCACCGGTGTGACCGCAACGGATGTCGTTCTGACAATCACGGAACAATTGCGCAAGCACGGCGTGGTCGGCAAGTTCGTCGAGTTCTACGGGGCGGGAGTCGCTGCAGTGCCCTTGGCCAACCGCGCCACCATCGGAAATATGAGTCCAGAGTTCGGTTCAACGGCCGCCATGTTCCCGATCGACGATGTCACCCTCGACTACCTGCGCCTCACCGGACGCAGCGATGAGCAGGTCGCTCTGGTCGAGGCTTATGCCAAGCTCCAGACCCTCTGGCACAATGCGGACTCTGAGCCCGCCTTCAGCGAATACCTCGAACTTGACCTCTCCACGGTTGTTCCCTCGATCGCGGGACCGAAGCGGCCTCAGGATCGGGTCATTCTCTCGTCGGCCAAGGCGCAGTTCGCGAAGGACCTTACGAGCTACGCCGAGATCGATCACGACCTGGTCGACCTTGGCATCTGCGAGTCTTTCCCGGCTTCCGATCCGCCGAGCAATCAGCCGGAGGATGACCACAGCCACCACCATCACACCCACGTCAGTCGCGCGCCGTCGTCCGTCTCCCGCCCCACCGACGTCACCACAAAATCCGGCCAGTCTTATGTCCTTGACCACGGAGCCGTCGCGGTCGCCGCCATTACCTCCTGCACCAACACCTCGAATCCCTCGGTCATGATCGCGGCCGGTCTCCTGGCTCGCAACGCCGTCAAGAGGGGCCTCACGTCCAAGCCGTGGGTCAAGACGACCCTGGCTCCCGGCTCAAAAGTGGTCACCGACTACTACGCAAAGGCCGGACTCACCGACGACCTCGAGGCACTCGGTTTCTACACGGTCGGCTACGGCTGCACCGTCTGCATCGGCAACACCGGTCCGCTGATCGAAGAGGTCACCGACGCGATCAATAAGAACGATCTTGCCGTCACCGCAGTGCTCTCCGGCAACCGCAACTTCGAAGGCCGGATCAGCCCCGACGTGAAGATGAACTATCTCGCAAGCCCGCCGCTGGTCATCGCGTACGCTCTTGCCGGTTCGATGAACTTCGACTTCGAGACCGACTCTCTCGGCATCGGAAGTGACGGCACCGAGGTCTACCTCAAGGACATCTGGCCGGATGCCGCCGAAGTGCAGTCCACCATCGACTCCTCGATCGACACCGCGATGTTCACAAAGGAATACGGCGAGGTCTTTGACGGAGACGAGCGGTGGCGCTCGCTCCCGACTCCGGACAGCGAGGTTTTCGAGTGGGACAGCGAGTCGACCTATGTTCGCAAGCCCCCGTACTTCGACGGCATGACTCTTGAGACCACCCCGGTCGGCGACATCGCTGGAGCCCGCGTGCTGGCAACGCTTGGCGACTCGGTCACCACCGATCACATCAGTCCGGCTGGCAACATCAAGGCCGACAGCCCGGCGGGGAAGTACCTGGCCGACCGCGGAGTCGACCGCAACGATTTCAACTCCTACGGGTCGCGCCGCGGAAACCACGAGGTGATGATCCGCGGTACCTTCGCGAATATCCGCCTGCGTAACCAACTCCTCGCCGATGCCAACAATGGTTCCGGTGTCGAGGGCGGATTCACCCGCGACTTCACCCAAGCGGATGCGCCTCAGTCGTTCATCTATGACGCCAGTCAGAACTACGAGGCCGCAGGTACGCCGCTCGTGATCTTCGGAGGTAAGGAGTACGGCTCCGGTTCGTCGCGCGACTGGGCAGCCAAGGGCACGAGCCTTCTCGGTGTCAAGGCGGTCATTGTGGAGAGTTTTGAGCGCATCCACCGGTCGAACCTGATCGGGATGGGCGTCGTTCCGCTGCAGTTCCCGGCCGGAGAAAGCTGGGCGAGCCTCGGTCTCGACGGCACGGAGGTCGTGAGTATCTCTGGTCTCGATGAACTGAACGGGGGAACCACGCCGAAGACAGTCCACGTTACTGCGGCCCCGACCGAGCACTCCGCGGCGGGCAAGCAGACCGTTGAATTCGACGCGGTCGTGCGCATCGACACCCCCGGTGAGGCAGACTACTACCGCAACGGCGGCATCCTCCAGTTCGTTCTGAGATCGCTGGTTTAGGCTGCCATCATGAGTCTTCTGCAGAGTATCCATGGCCCTCGAGACCTGGACCGACTCTCGCAGAAGCAACTCGTGGAGCTCGCAGCTGAGATCCGCGAATTCCTGATCGGTGAGGTCTCAAAAACGGGGGGCCATCTTGGCCCGAACCTCGGTGTCGTCGAGTTGACGATGGCTATCCATCGGGTATTTGACTCACCCCACGATGCCATCGTTTTTGACACCGGGCACCAGTCATACGTGCATAAGCTCCTCACCGGTCGGCAGGACTTCAGTCATCTGCGTGAGCGGGGGGGACTGGCCGGCTACCCGCAACGATCGGAATCCGAGCACGACATCGTCGAGTCCTCCCATGCCTCCAGCTCGCTGAGCTGGGCGGACGGCATCTCTCGAGCCTTCCAAATGACCGGACAAAAGGATCGTCATGTGGTCGCAATCGTCGGAGACGGCGCTCTCACCGGCGGAATGACCTGGGAAGCCCTCAACAACATCAGTGACGACAATTCGCGCAACCTCGTGATCGTGGTGAATGACAATGGGCGCTCTTACGCGCCGACTATCGGCGGGATGGCCCGTTTCCTCAACGATGTGCGCACCCGTCGCTCCTACCGCAGTCTGTACGCCTCAAGCCGCCGGTTCTTCGATCTCTTCGGTGGTCCGGGGCGCGCCCTCTATCGCGGCATCCGCGGGGGTACCCATGGGTTCCTCAGCCGCTTCTCCAACAATGAGGCGCTGTACTCAAACCTCGATATCAAGTACATCGGTCCGATCGACGGCCACGACCTGCGCGCGATGCAAGAGGCGCTGACCCAGGGAAAGAACTACGGTGCCCCGGTGATCGTGCATGCCATCACCCAGAAGGGCAAGGGATTCGAACCCGCGGTGATGGATGCAGCGGACCAATTCCATGCCGTGGGGCACATCGATCCCGAGACCGGGGAGCCGATCGGCGCTTCGGATAAGCAGTCCTGGACGTCGGTCTTCGCGGAAGAGCTGGTCGTTCTCGCCGACAGCAACCCCACGATCGTGGGTATCACCGCCGCCATGCTCCGTCCCACCGGCCTGCAGCCCCTCGCTTCCAAGTATCCGTACCGGGTGTTTGACGTCGGTATCGCTGAGCAGCACGCAGTGACTTCCGCCGCGGGACTCGCCTTCGGAGGCCTGCACCCCGTTGTCGCTCTGTACGCGACATTCATCAACCGGGCCTTCGACCAGGTGCTTATGGATGTCGCGCTGCACAAAGCCGGCGTCACCTTCGTGCTCGACCGGGCCGGGGTCACGGGTCCGGACGGACCGAGCCATCACGGCATCTGGGACCTCGCGATCCTCCAGGTGATTCCGCACATCCGGCTGAGCGCGCCGCGCGATGCGATTCGGTTGCGCGAGGAACTGGGGGAGGCCGTGGCAGTCAAGGACGCGCCAACCGTCGTTCGTTTCCCGAGGGGCGCTGTGGGGGGCGAAATAGCCGCTGTGCGCCGCCTGCCCGACGGTGTGGATGTTCTGAGCGAAACGCCGCACAAAGACGTGCTGATTGTCACCGTCGGATCGATGGCCGAGATCGGTCTCGAGGTGGCCGTCAGGCTAGCAGATCAGGGAATCGGAGCCACCGTCATCGATCCGCGCTGGGTGGTGCCGGTGCCGAAGAGCGTGATCGAACTGGCGGCAGAGCACCGTCTCGTCGTGACCATCGAGGACGGCATCCGGGTTGGTGGAATCGGAACACGCATCCGCCAGGAGCTTCGGGCCGCTGGGGTGGACACTGCGCTAACGGAACTTGGGGTGCCTGATGAGTTTCTCGAGCACGGATCTCGCGCCCAAATTCTCGAGGAAGCCGGCCTCACCCCGCAGCAAATCGCCCGCGATGTGGTGGAGCAGGTGCTCGGTAGCAAGATCCCGGTGGCACGACCGCTCACCGATGTCGCGCACCAGGAGCGTTCGCTTGGGTCGGACCGCAGCTAGCTTCGAGCCTGACCCGCTCAACCGGTAGGTACGCGATCGAGTGAACCACTCACGGGCCGTTCGAGATCCGTAAGGGTCTCGAACGGCCCGGGTGCTTGTTCCTCGGACGCCGACGGACCCTACTGCACGCCGCGCAGGATCGGGTGGTGGAAGGTATCGTGAAACACCCGCTCTGAAGCCCCTACGCGGTCGAGATACGGCGTCACACCACCCATCTGGAAGGGATAGCCCGCCCCGAGAATGAGGCAGAGATCGATATCCTCCGCCGCCTCGACCACCTTGCTTTCGAGCATTCGATGCACTTCGTCGGCAAGGCCGTCTTCAATGCGGATGCGAAGCTCCTCCGCGGTCATCGGAGTCGTACCGCCAGCAACGATGGCACGCGCTTTTTTGTCGATGCCAGTGACCTTGCCGTGTGAATCTCGCTCGAAGATGTGACCGAGTTCGGCGAGCTTATGCAGGTTCTCGCTCTCGAAGAAGCGCTCGGGGAAGGCGGCGTGGTGGGTGTCGAGCACGTGCGCACCGACCTTGAGCCCGACAAGCTCAAGCAACTCGAACGGGGTCATCGGAAGCCCGAAAGGCTTCGTGGACTCCTCCACGGTTTCGAAGGGTGTTCCGGTGTCGACGGCGTTCATGGCTTCGCCGAGCACTTTGGCGAGAATGCGGTTGACCACGAAACCCGGCGTGTCTGTCGTGATCACCGCGTTCTTGAAGAGCTTGGCGGCCGTGACCATAGCGGTGGAGAGGGTTGCGTCATCCGTCTGCGGGGTGTTCACGACCTCCACGAGCGGCATCACGGCGACCGGGTTGAAGAAGTGGAAGCCAACAAGACGTTCCGGGTGCTTCAACTTCGCACCGATCTGCTCTACCGAAAGAGACGACGTATTCGTCGCGAGTACGGCGGTCTCGGAGAGGTACTGTTCCACGTCGGCGAAGACCTCCTGCTTCACACCAAGTTCCTCGAACACGGCCTCGATCACCCAATCGCACTCGGCGAAGTCGGCCTTGTCGATGGTGCCGGAGACGAGAGCTTTCAAACGGTTCGACTCATCCGGGGAGATGCGCTTCTTCTCGAGAAGCGTGTCGATCTCGGTATGGATGTAGGCCACCCCCTTGTCGACCCGTGTCTGGTCCAGGTCCGTGATGATCACGGGCACCTTGAGGCGCCGTACGAAAAGCAGTGCGAACTGGCTGGCCATGAGACCCGCACCGATCACACCGACCTGAGTGACCGGCTTCGCGAGCTTCTTGTCCGGCGCACCGGCGGGGCGCTTGGTCCTCTTCTGCACGAGGTTGAACGCGTAGATGCTGGCCTTGAACTGGTCGCCCGAAATGAGCTCGGCAAGGGCTTCGTCCTCGGCGGCGAAACCGGTCGCACGATCGGTGTTCTTCGCGGCTTTGAGGAGCTCGAGGGCCTTGTAGGGAGACTTCGCGACCCGCCCGATACGATTCTCGAGCATTTTCGTGGCGACACCGATTGCGATATCCCATTTCACCGCCCGCTCGATCTTGCCGGGAGTATTCGCTCGCTTCACCTTCGTGGTGCCGGCGATGACTCCATCGGCCCAGGCGATGGAGTGTTCAAGGAACGACACCGAGTCGAAAATCGCGTCAGCGATACCGAGGGTGAAGGCCTCCTGGCCTGTGAGCATCCGGTTATTCTTCAGAGGATTCTCGATGACCACCTTGAGAGCATTCTCGATGCCGATGAGGTTCGGCAGAAGCCAAGCGCCTCCCCAGCCGGGGATGATGCCAAGGAATACTTCGGGGAGCGCAACGCCCGGTGTGTTGCGGTCAATCGTGCGGTAGTCGGCATTGAGGCCGATCTCGAGTCCGCCACCGAGCGCGAGCCCGTTGATGAAAACGAATGACGGCACTCCGAGCTCGCTGAGCTTGCCGAGAGCGTAATGACCCAGCTCAGCCATTTGCTTTCCGATAGCCCGGCTCGAGATCGACCCCACCTGGGAAAGGTCGGCACCGGCGGCGAGAAAGAACGGCTTGCCGGTGACAGCGACACCGGCGATCTCTCCGCGCGCCGCACGCTCCTTGAGCGTGTCGAGTGTCGCAGCGAATTCGACGAGAGCGACCGGGCCGAGCGTCGTCGGGCGGGTATGGTCCCGACCGTTGTCGAGTGTTACCAGTGCGAGTGTGCGGCCCGCAGAAATGGGAACATCACGCACGAAGGAGTGAGTGACGACCTCGTCGTCGGATGCTGCGATGAGTTCCGCAAATCGGTTCTGTTCGACGACGTTCGTCATTTCTTCTTCTTCTTTCCATCGAAGTACGGGTTCTCCCAGATGACCGAGCCGCCCTGGCCGAGGCCGACACACATTGCGGTGAGGCCGTAGCCCACATCCGGGCGCTCCTTAAACTGTGCGGCGAGTTGAATCATCAACCGCACGCCGGAGGAGGCGAGAGGGTGTCCCATCGCTATTGCGCCACCCCACTGGTTGACGCGCGGGTCGTCGTCGGCGATACCGAAGTGGTCGAGCAGGGAAAGGACCTGAACCGCGAAAGCCTCGTTGAGCTCGAAGAGCCCGATGTCGGTGATCGACAGCCCGGCCTTTTTGAGCGCCTTCTCGGTCGACGGCACGGGGCCGATGCCCATAATCTCGGGTTCCACCCCGGCGAATGCAAAGCTCACGAGCTTCATCTTCGCGGTGAGGCCGAGCTCCTTCGCGGCGGCCTCGCTTGCGAGCAGGCTAATGGTGGCGCCGTCGTTGAGTCCGGAGGCATTACCCGCGGTCACCCGGCCGTGGGGCCGAAACGGTGTTTTGAGGCCCGCAAGCCCCTCGAGTGTGGTTTCTGGGCGCAACGCCTCATCCCGCGTGGCGAGCCCCCAACCGGATTCGGAGCGGATCGAGACGGGGATCAGATCGGGCTGGAGCTTGCCGTTCTCATAGGCAGCGGCGGCCTTCTGCTGGCTGGCCAGCGCGTAGCGGTCGGACCGCTCCTTCGTGAGTTCGGGGAAACGATCATGGATTCGCTCAGCGGTTGAACCCATATTGAGCGCTTCAGCGCTCACGAGCTTCTCCGAGAGAAAACGTGGGTTGGGGTCCGCGCCGAAGCCCATCGGATGACGGCCCATGTGCTCGACGCCGCCCGCGAGGGTGAGATCGTAGGCTCCAAAAGCAATGCCTCCGGCCAGCGTGGTGACCGAAGTCATCGCTCCCGCACACATACGGTCGATCGCGAAGCCGGGCACAGACTTTGGCAGGCCGGCGAGTAGAGCGGCCGTGCGTCCGAGAGTGAGCCCCTGGTCGCCCTGCTGTGTGGTCGCGGCAATCGCGACTTCGTCGATCCGGTCCTGTGGCAGATCCGGGTTGCGCTCGAGCAGGCCGACGATGGCCTTGACGATCAGGTCGTCTGCTCGGGTGTTCCAGTACATTCCCTTTTCGCCAGCGCGTCCGAACGGGGTACGAACCCCATCGACGAACACGACTTCATGTCTCTCGGCCACAATGCCTCTTTTCGCTTATCGGTAATAGGAAAGAGCCTAAACGGGCAAAAAACCCCCTGAGAATCGTTTGACTGTTCCTACGAAACCGGCTCGACACCCGGTTCGATAATTTGGTCGCCATCGACAAAGGCATCGAGGATCACCTGTGCGATAGCGTCAACCTGCCATTGCCGCGCGCCGAACCCGATGAGGTCGGAACGAACGCTGCCGATCTCGAGCGGCTCGGGTGGAGTCCAGGCGAGACGTCGCAGCAACTCCGGCGTCAAGAGGTTCTCGACCGGGATTCTCGTCTCGATCGAGACGACAGTGATTGCGGCGCGCGCCGCCTTGAGGCGCTTATCTGCCTCCGGATTGCGGTCGCTCCAGACTCGGGGCGGGGGCATCGCCTCACTCGTCACTCGCAGAGCGGGCAAGTCCTCGGTCGTGCGGCCGATCTCGATTGCGGCCCACCAGCGCGGCAATTCCGATCGACTGGCGCGACCGCTGAAGTCGCGCAGAGACGCGAGGCCGTGGCGAGATTCAGGCATCGCTTTCGCGGCGGCGATGAGCGAGGAATCAGGAATCAACCGCCCGGGAGCTGTATCGATTTCTCGGGCGAATCTGTCGCGTGCCTCCCACAGTTCGCGAGCGATAGCGAGATTGTGTACACCGCGCACCGTGTGTAGCCCGGAGAGCCGTCGCCAGGCGTCACCGGTGACGATTTTTGCCTCTCGGGTGAGCACTGCGGAGAATTCCTGGCGAGCGATCTCGGACTTGCCCGCGTCCTCGAGAAGTGCGGCCATCGCATCCCTCAGATCGGGAAGCAATTCCACATCGAGGGCCGCGTAGACGAGCCAGGACTGCGGCAGCGGTCTCGTCGACCAGTCCGCTGCAGAATGCTCCTTGGCAAGGTGGATGCCGAGCAGGTCTTCCACGACCGTGCCGAGGCCGACCCGGGGAAGGCCAGCAAGCCGCGCGCCGAGCTCGGTATCGAAGATGCGGGTGGGATCGAGTCCCACTTCGCGCAGGCACGCGAGGTCCTGGCTTGCAGCATGCAGCACCCACTCCTCGTCGCGGATGACGGCGTCGAGTTCCGCGAAGGAACCGATCGCGGGAGGGTCGAAGAGGAAGACCCCGGAACCACGGCGGAAAACCTGGATGAGATAAGCGCGTTGCGAATAGCGGAAGCCGGATGCGCGCTCGGCATCGATTGCGATAGGGCCGGTACCGGATGCGATCGCCGAGACGGCCTCGAGGTACTCCTCACGGGTTTCAATGACGTGAACTTCAACGTGAGGGGCCTGCTCGGCCTCGACCGGGGGAGTCTCGACCGGGGGAGTCTCGCCCGGTAACGCGGGCAGCACGCTCCGCTCGCTCGCAGTCACTTCGGCACGGTCATGGGACTCCGTACCGTCGAGGAACACCGGCTCTTTTCCGGTGTCGCTCACGTCCGATCTCTGCGGGCCGCTAGCACACTCACTCCTTCGACAGCCGGCGGCAGTCCCGCCAGCATGCACAGCAATTCCCCCCAGCCTTCCACATGCGAGGTGATGTCGTGGGCATCGAGGGGAGTCCAGGAGGCGCGAAGCTCGATTTGCGCGCCGTCCCCCTGTGCTGCGAGCTCTCCAAAACCTGCGGAGAGTATTCGCGTTGCGGTGCCTGATTCCAAGTTGTAGCGGGCACCGCGGGCATCGAGTGCGTCGACAAGCCACGACCACGCGACATCCGCGAGAAAGGGGTCGAGGCCGATATCGGTTTCCAGCGGGGCCTGCGCGTAGCACACCACGCGAAAGACCCCGCCCCACGCCTCGGGAGCGGAGGGATCGTAGAGCAGGATAAAGCGCCCGGTACCGACGTCAGAATCCGAATCATGACGGGCTGGGGTGACGTCCGCCGCGAGGGCGATGCTGAATGGGGCGAGATCGCCGCCAGGCGACGGGATTTCGGTCAGCACAAGCTCTGGCCGAAGGGCGGCACGACGGATGGCATCGAGTGCGGCGCGGAACGGGGCCGGCTCCGGTTGTCCTCTGGCGGTTTCGGGCACGACTGAAGACTAAAGTTCAGCTGTGGCAGATTCCCGGCGGCACGCCGTTAAAGCGGTTCCCTGGATTCCTGGAGCGCTCGCTGTGGCCGGAGTCGTGGCGACTATCGCCGCCACGACCGTCGCTGTGGTGACTCTGCTCGTGGCGCGCACCGTCGTCACACCCCCGAGGCGCCGACCGGAGGACACCCGAATACTCTCGGTCGATGGGGCCGGAGACCTGGTGACGCTCTCCTCGAACGTGGATTCCCGTCTCCCCGGCGAATACAGCCTGTTTTTCGCCGACGGGAGCGGACACGCTCGCGTCGGCGATATCGTCGCGCAGACACCGGACGCCGTCATTCGTCGCCTGCTCGGTGTGGACCGCGGGGACCTCGCGCGCGCCCGTCGTGGCCGTTTCAGCGGCTGGTTCTACACCGGTCCAGCCGATCTCGGATTTCCGTTCGAGGACGTCGACATAGAGACGGAACTGGGCCCTGCGCCCGCCTGGGTCGTGCCGGCGGAGGCGCCGACCACGCGCTGGGTGATCGAGGTGCACGGGCGTGCCGTGCGCCGGGAGGAGACCTTGAGGGCCGTTCCCGTGTTTCGGGCGGCCGGGTTCACTGCGCTGCTCGTCTCGTATCGCAATGATGGGGATGCTCCGTCCAGCCTCGATGGGCGCTACGGCCTTGGCGACACCGAGTGGCATGACGTCGCGGCGGCCATCCGATTCGCGGTGGATCACGGCGCCACGGATGTGGTGCTCATGGGCTGGTCAATGGGTGGAGCGACGGTGCTTCAGACAGTGACTCGCTCTGATCTCGCCGGGGTGGTGCGCGGGATTGTGCTGGATTCGCCGGTGATCGATTGGGTGACGGCCCTCCGTTTTCAGGGCGGACTCCTCGGACTACCGAACCCGATCCGCTCGGGAGTGATCGCACTGCTCGGGATGAAGTGGGCGGGTCGGCTCACCGGCCAGCATGAGCCGATCGACCTCCCACGGCTCGACTTCGTGCGTCGATCCGCCGAACTGCACGTGCCCATCCTCTTGATGCACAGTGACGACGACGGGTTCATTCCCGCCACGGCATCATTGGCACTTGCCGCCGCGAGGCCCGACATCGTGACCTACGAGAGATTCACTGTCGCTGGACACACCAAGTTGTGGAATTTCGATCGCGACCGCTGGAACGCTGCCATCCGTCACTGGCTGGCTACTGCGCCGTTGTCAGCGGACTAACTTCAGGCCAGAACGCGCCACCGAGCATAAAGAGTGCTTGTATCGTCGACAAGCAACTGGGCCAGTTCGAGCCGGTGTGACGTGACCGCCGCGCTGCCGAATATGGGAAGGAACACCCCTCCGGCGATCGGACTCGTGGAGAGGCACAATTCATCTACCAGACGGGCATCGAGCATCTGCGCGGCAAGCGACGGGCCGCCTTCGCAGACGATGCGGCGGAGCCCGCGGGCCCGCAGGGTAGACACGATGTCGATGGCGGACATCCGTCCGGCGCGGTCCGGTACAACCACGATCTCTGCGGCGGGAAGGGCGGCGCGAGCGGTTTCGGCCGCCGGGGCCGGACAGAGCACGATCGGTGGGAAACGATCGGGGTCGACGGTGAGGCGGTGGCCACCGAGATCCCCGGTGCTCGTGACGATGGCAAGGGGTGCGGTGCGGGGAAGCTGGTAGCCCTCGGCACGAACGCTTGCCGCACCCACGAGCACCACATCGCTATCGCGCCGGATGACGCCGAGGATCTTGCGATCCGCGCGATTGGTAAGCGTCTCGGAGGTGTCGTCCCCGCCAGCTGCGCTCCCACTGACCGTCGCGACAAGGTTGATGCGCAGGGTGTCGACCCCGGGCAGCGCGTACAACTCGGCGAGCCTTGTGCGGGCGTCCGCGGTCTCGAGCTCGATCGCTTGGCCAGCCTCGGGGAACAGCCGCCGCACAATCATGCGGTGGTTTTCTCGCGCAGCTGACGCTTGGCGCGCGCCAGCATCGCGGTCATGCCCCGAATTCGCAGCAGGCTGACCGCCTCGGTGAGCCCGATGGTGTTGGGGAAGTCATCGGGTACTTCGAGCACCTCTTCGACGGTGAGCCCCGAGAGCCCCTGCACGAGGATCGAGGCGAAGCCGCGGGTCGTCGGCGCCTCCTTGGGAGCAGTGGCATGAAGGTGAACGAGCCGCTTGTCATCCACTTCTACAAAGATAAACACGGGTGACTGGCATTCCACGACGCGTTCGAGAAGGTCGGGATGTTCTGCATAGAGCGGCGGAAGCGCGGGAAGTTCGTTCGCAAATTCGAGCAGGAGAACGAGCCGGTCGCTCCGGTCGAGTTCGCGGAAGTCCTCGCGAATCTGCACGAGGGAGTCGGGAAGTTTGCTGCTGCTCATAGAACTCAAGTATTCCATCTGCCGGAGTGTTGACACCTGTCGATCGGCCGTACGCGGGGGTTATTGATGGTGAACGCGGTACTAGTGGCGATCAGTGGTTCGGTACCGGGCCTGACTCAGAGCCCATGGCGATCGGTACCCGCACAGCGGAGCCCCATTCCGTCCACGATCCGTCGTAGTTGCGCACTCCTTCAAAACCGAGCAGATGGGTGAGCACGAACCAGGTATGGGCGGATCGTTCCCCGATGCGGCAGTAGGCGATCACGTCGTCACCGTCCGAAAGTCCCGCCCCGGTGCGGTAGATCGCGTCGAGCTCGGGAAGTGGTCGGAACGTTCCATCCTCGGCGACCGCCTTGGCCCACTGCACATTTTGAGCGCTCGGGATGTGTCCGGCTCGCAGTGAACCCTCCTCCGGATAGGCCGGTGCCGTGGTGCGCTCACCACTGAATTCCTCGGGTGAACGCACGTCGATCAGCGGGTTACCAAAGTGGGCGAGCACGTCGTCTTTGTAGGCACGGATGGCGGAATCGTCACGTTCGACCACCGGGTACTCGACCGCGACCGGTGTCGAGGTCTTGGTGACGTACTCGCCCCCCTCGGCCTCCCACTTTGCCCGTCCGCCGTCGAGCAGGCGCACGTCTTTATGGCCGAAGAGGGTGAACACCCAGAGGGCATAGGCCGCCCACCAGTTATTTTTGTCGCCATAGATCACGACGGTCGTGTCGCGGCCGATGCCTTTGGAGCCGACCAGTGCGGCGAACTGCGATCCGTCGATGTAGTCGCGCTCCACCGGGTGGTTGAGATCGGTGTGCCAGTCGATCTTGACAGCGCCGGGGACATGTCCGGTCTCGTAGAGGAGTACGTCTTCATCAGACTCGACGACGACAAGCCCCGGTGTGCCGAGGTGAGCACGGAGCCAGTCTGTGCTGACGAGACGCCCGGGGTGCGCGAATGCCGTGAAGCTAGGGGATTGGTCGACCTCGACGGTCATTTGGTACCTCCGGTTGGCGCCTCGACGGGCGGCGATTTGGCTGTGGGCAGAGAGCTAGGCTCGTAACTCACCGTTATGAATCTACGCACCCGACCTGATAGACAGATCGTTTTCGTAAGACTTCGACACATCTTTCCGCAAGCGTGAGGGCCCATCGATACGTGACCGCCGACCAGGTGATTTCCCGAGGTAGCCTTCTCGATCGGGACTCTTCGATCACCCCAGCAGAAATGGTGAAGCACCTGGTTCCGCCGCGTCAATTTGAGACGGCAACTCTCGACTCCTACCGACCGGACAGGGACTATCCGTCGCAGGGCGCCGCCGTTGCGGCCATCCGTAATTTTGCGCACGTTTTCTCACGGAAGAACAGCGGTGGATTGTTCTCCCGGCGCAAACCACCGGTCGAGCTGCCGGGTATTTATCTCGACGGGGGTTTCGGCGTCGGTAAGACCCACCTGCTCGCGGCTCTCTGGCATCTCGCTCCCGGACGCAAGTATTTCGGCACCTTTATCGAATACACGGCGCTTGTCGGAGCGCTCGGCTATGCCGGTGCTGTCTCGCAACTGAAGGGTGCGACGCTGGTCTGCATTGACGAGTTCGAGCTCGACGACCCTGGAGACACCCGACTCATGTCGCGCCTGCTCTCGGAGCTTGTCGCCTCAGGCTCCCGCATCGCCGCGACTTCGAACACCCCGCCAAATGCGCTTGGTGAGGGTCGCTTCGCCGCCCAGGACTTTCTGCGCGAAATCGATGCACTCGCCGCCCGGTTCACCACGATCCGCATAGACGGACTGGACTATCGCCGCCGGGACATGGAGGGGCAGGCGATCAGCACCGGTGACAGCGAGTTCGGCACAGCGCTGGAGCAGCTTTCGGGAGTCGTGACGGTCGACACCTTTGACGCCGTGATTGCGCATCTGTCCACGGTGCATCCGTCCCGATACGTGCGCATGATCGATGGACTTGACGGAATCGCAGTGACCGGCGTCCGTGGCCTTTCCAACCAGACGGATGCCCTCCGTCTTGTCGCTTTCGTCGACCGGCTGTATGACGCGCAGGTTCGCATCCTCGCCACTGGGACGCCCCTCGACCAGGTGTTCGACGAGGACATGCTCGCCGGCGGCTACCGCAAGAAGTACCTTCGTGCGGTGTCGCGCCTCATCGCGCTGACCGCCGGCCAGGTCTAGCGATCGAGCATGCGCAAAAAGCTAGGCGTCGATCGAGCGGTAGTGGCGCGCCCGTATCGCCGTGAGAATCACGCCGATGACCGCCGCGATCACCGACGCGATGAGAACAGCAAGCGTGCCCTCAACAGCGACCTGCGGCTGCTTCGCGTACGCGAGTTCATTCATCAACAACGAGACGGTGAAGCCGATTCCGCCGAGACCGGCAACGGCGACAATGTCGCCGAGGGGAATGCGCTGGCGCTTGGAGGCAAACCGATTACCCACCAGTGCCCCGCCGGTGATGCCGATCAGTTTGCCGACCGGCAGGGCGACGATGATGGCCCAGAACACGGGGCTCAGTTCGCCGATGCCCACTGACGGAAGCACAACGAGCGCGGCGACGAACGCGAACACGGGCAGGATGATGCCGTTGCTCCACGGTTCGAGTGCGTGCCGCGTGCGACCGCCGCTCTTGCCCGCCATAATCAGCCCGAGCGCTACTCCGGCGATCGTGGCGTGGATGCCCGAGAGGTGCACGAGCACCCAGGCCGCGATGCCGAGAACGATCAGCAGGCCCGCGATCGGTGCCGACCGGGCGCGCCTGCTCAGCCACCCGAAGAGGAGTACGGCGGGCACGGCGGCGATCAGCGGAAGCGGTCGGAGATCATCGGTGAAGAAGAACGCGATGATGAGGATCGCGATGAGATCATCGATCACCGCGAGAGCCAGCAGCAGGGCCCGGATCCGCGAGGGAAGTGCACGACCGACGAGTGCAAGCGCCCCGAGTGCGAAAGCGATGTCCGTCGCCGTGGGGATCGGCCAACCCTTGGAGAGATCACGGTCGGGCACCATCAGCAGGAAGATTGCGGCAGGCGCGATAACTCCACCCACCGCGGCGATGGTTGGCACGAGGGCTTTTCGTGCACTGTCGAGCTCGCCGTGCGCGAGTTCGTGCTTGAGCTCGATCGCGGCGAGGAAGAAGAAAATAGCGAGTAGCCCATCGGTGACCCAGTGTCCGACGGAGAGATCCAGCCCAAGCCACGAGATGGGAAGATGCGAATCCCGAAGGCCCTGAAGTGCAGGTCCGAGCGTGGAATTCGCGAGAATTACACCGAGAATCGCTGCGCCTAGAAGAAGAAATGCGGCGTAACGCTCGCTTCGAAAGAATTTCATCTAGCCACTGATCCCATCCCGCTCAGTCTACGAGGAACCTCAGGGAGCGAGGCTCACGCCCCGATCGCCCGCGGGCGGCGCTTCGGAAACAGGATGTTTACATACGCGGGCAGCACGTAACAGCGGTGAAACACGGGGACACGCTCGTGGAAATATCGGCCAACCAAACTGTCCCCATCCCGAGGTGGATCGACGCACCGCAGCCCGGTGTCAGGCATCGTGCACAACGCCCCGCAGGAGTCCTGTGGAAAAAGAGAGAGGCAACCCCAACCCATGGTCGAATTGTCCGTGCTTACCAATGCCACGACCGACGGCATAACATCCAATCTGAACTCGCTCTGGCTGCTGGTAGCCGCGGCACTCGTGCTCATCATGACCCCGGGTGTCGCCTTCTTCTACGGGGGAATGGTGCGCGCCAAGAGCGTCATCAGCATGATGATGATGAGCTTCGGCGCGATGGGGCTCATCGGTGTGCTGTGGGTGCTGTACGGCTACGGCCTGTCCTTCGGAAAAGCGTCGATCCCGCACTTCCTCGGAACCCCGGACTGGGGACTGAGTAGTTTGATGGGCAAGGACGGGATCACACCCGATCTAAGCGGTCTCGCGTTCGCAGGATTCCAGGCCACGTTCGCGATCATCACCGTCGCGCTGATCTCGGGAGCAATCGCCGACCGCGCCAAATTCGGCGCTTGGATGGTCTTCGCGGGCGTGTGGGCGACCCTGGTTTACTTCCCCGTCGCGTACTGGGTCTTCAACCTCGCAGACGGCTGGGCACCCGCAGTGCTTCACGTCAATGACTTCGCTGGTGGTACTGCGGTGCACATCAATGCGGGTGCTGCGGGTCTTGCACTTGCCCTGGTTCTCGGCAAGCGCGTTGGCTTCAAAAAGGGCCTATCCAAACCTCACAACGTGCCGCTCACACTGCTCGGCGCCGCACTGCTGTGGTTCGGATGGTTCGGATTCAACGCCGGCTCCGAGGCCGCGGTCGACGGTGTCGCCGCAATCGCCTGGATCAACACGCTCGCCGCCCCGGCCGCTGCAATCCTCGGCTGGCTGATTGTGGAAAAGATTAAAGACGGCAAGCCGACCTCAATCGGTGCCGCATCGGGAGCGGTGGCAGGTCTCGTGGCGATCACACCTGCCTGCAATATCCTCACTCCCGGGTTCGCACTTCTTCTCGGTATCCTCGCCGGTGCGGTTTGTGCCCTCGCGATCGACCTGAAGTTCAAGCTCGGCTTCGACGACTCCCTCGATGTGGTGGGCATTCACCTCGTCGGGGGTTTGCTCGGCACGCTCTACATCGGCATCTTCGGATTTACCCACTTCTACGACGCAAAGGGCGTCGCCACGAGCGACTTCTCGAGTCTTCTTTATGGTGGGAGTTTCTACCAGCTGGTAGTTCAGGCTGTCGGAGCCTTCGCCATCTTGATCTACTCGTTCGGTCTCGCTTGGATCATCGGCACCGTCATCCAGAAGACCATGGGCTTCCGCATCACCAACGAAGACGAGGTCGCTGGCGTCGACACCATCGTCCACGGAGAAGAGGGCTACGCCCTCGAGACCGTCTAGCCCGGCCTCTGAGGGCAGGGCGCTGTCCTTCGGGACGGCGCCCTGCCTGTGTCCGCCCTAGTGTTGTCTGGGACGGCGCCGCGCAGGTGCCCCTCGCAGAAGGGCATCAGATGGATGGTGTGAGCCTGGGCTTCAGCGCACTTGCCATCGTCTCGATCCTCGCGGTCACCGTTCTCCTTGCCTTCGTCGAGAAGCGCATCGCACCCGGGGACTGGGCGCGAACGGTCCTGGTAGCCGGCACGGGTGGAGCGATCGTAACCATCGCGTGTTCGATCGAGCTCATCGTCCTTCCCCTACTGCTCGTCGGTCCGCTCGCAGCCCTTGGCGCCCTGTTCGCGACCCTCGCTACGTCACTGCTGGAAACAGAATCGGTGCCGAAGCGGCTCGTGGTTGCCGGTGCTGCGACAGCGATCGTCTTCTTGCCGGTGGCGTCGACGGTGTTCGCCACTCTCTTCGACCCGTTCGGCACCCGACTGGGAGTCATCGACCTGGGGGGAGCGCTGCCCACCCTTGTCGCTGGTGGTGGCGTGGCGATCGGCACCGCACTGGTCCGTCGGCCTCCGGATGCCGTGCTCTCATCCCGTGCAGAGGGCTGGCCGATCGTGGTGCCCTCAGTTCTTGTCTGTTTCGCGACAGTCGGCTGGGTGGTCGGCCTCGAACTCGCGGCAGACGACATGGTGCCGATCATCGTGGTGAGCGCGCTCGTGATTCCGGCGGTCGCGGCGGCCGCGGCATCCGTCGTCGAACGCCTCCGTTTCCGTCGCACGACTGCGTTCGGCTTCGTCACCGGACTCCTGGCCGGGGTGGCTGCCGCAGTGCCGGCCTGCGCGTTCGTGATGCCGCCACTCGCGGCCGCAATCGGCATTGTGGCGGGAGCCGTCTGCGCTCTTCTTCCCGATCGGCTGCGTGCCTGGCCGGTGGCGACGCTGGCCGTCGGCGCGGCCATCAGCGTCGTACTCCTCGGGGCCCTCGGCACGAATATCGGCTACATCTACACCGGTCAGCCAGAGTTGGTGCTCGGGCAGGTCTTCGTCACGGTCGTCTCTATCGCCGGTGGAGGACTTGTCGGGGCGGGGTTCGGGTGGCTGGTGCAGCGGTGGCCGTCGCGTGAACGTTCGTTGCCACGCCGATAGCCTTCGGTGGCTGGGGTGACCGGGTGATATTTCTGGCGTTCAGCCCGCCATAGATCGCGCGACGACCGCTCGGGCTGCGGTGCCCTCGGGGATTGGCAGGATCGGGAACACGTGAATCATGTCCGGCACCTCGTGGTAGTCGATCGCGAGTCCGGCGGCGCGGGCGAGCGACAGGAATTTCGTGGCATCCGCGTTCAGGATGTCCCTCGTGCCGCTGAACATCGTGAGGGAACCCAGTCCGTGAAGGTCACCGTAGAGGGGGCTGACACGAGGATCGGTTTCGAGCAGGGCACCCCGATAGACACCGCCAGCGAAGTGAGAGCCGGGCACGGCGAGCCAGGGATCGTGCGGAGCAATCACCGCAAGCTGTGGGTCGGTGCCGGTGATGTCGAGCCAGGGCGAGATGAGCACGGTGCTGTGTGGAGCCGGGATGCCACGATCCCGCAGCTGCATCGCCACGGCGAGTGCCATGCCTCCACCGGCTGAATCACCAAGAACACTCGTATTCTCACTTCCCACCTCCTCGATCAGCCCGACCGCGAGATCCGTGGCCTTCGGCACGATGGTGTCGGCCGTTTCCGCCGGGGCAAGCGGATAAATAGGCACCAGGAACCGCGTGTTCGTCTCGACGGCAAGCTTTGCTACGAAGAGCCAGTGCTGCAGCGCGATTTCGAACACGTAGCATCCGCCATGCAGGTAGAGAGCGCGTCGGGGTGGGGTCTTTCCCTTCGGACTGATTTCGTAGACAGTCCAGTTCGCGATTTCCCGCACGCGGATATCGACAGTTTTTGACAGGCGCGCTGGCGGAGTCGATTTGGGCGGCCGACCGGCCGACTGGCGGACGAGCTTGCGCTGCATCGCCTCGGCCGAGGAGAAAACGCGCTTCGCCCCACGCAGGGTCATCACAGCGGGCATGAGGCGGCTGGCAAGACTTGACATTGGGCAAGCATAGGCTGGGCTTGTGGAGCCAATCTCGCAGACCGCGCCAATTCTTCCGGGGCGCCCGGTGCTGCAACAGTTCTGGGCCGACGTTACCTTCCTGCATTGGAGAGTGGACGCCTCGGTGGTCGCTCCGCTTCTGCCTCCCGGGATTGTGCCCGATGTCTTCGGCGGAAGCTCCTGGGTCGGTCTCATTCCGTTCCGCATGATCGGCTCCGCGTTCTTCGGAGGACCGCCCGTGCCGTACTTCGGTACTTTCACCGAGGTGAATGTGAGGCTCTACGGAGTGGACGAGTTCGGGCGACGGGGTGTCGTCTTCGCGTCGCTCGAAGCATCAAGGCTCGTTGCGGTTGTCGCCGCCCGCGCGGCGTTTGGACTCCCGTATTTTTGGGCCTCCGCGAACTTCGGGCGGGACGGGCAGGACTACCGCTACGAAAGCCGACGCATCGGGCGTGATGGTCCGACGACAAGGATCGTGAGCCGGGCGTCAGCGCTTCCGGTGGCAGACGATCCGCTGGCCGACTTTCTCACCGCACGCTGGCGACTCTTTGTCGGACGCGGCGGGAACACCGCAGTGCAGGCGAATCAACATGGCGCCTGGCCTCTGGTCAGCGCCGAACTCCTCGATCTGGACGACAACCTTCTCGCCGCCGCTGGGTTGCCTGGGCTGGCCGATCGACCGCCGGACTCCACGCTGTTTTCGCCGGGAGTGCTCACACAGTTCAGCGGTGCGCGGCCCTTGGTGGAACCGGTCCGAAAAAACTTGCCACTCCTCGGAGGAGCAACGGCGCCAGGAAGGGTTGTGGGCGATACCGGACTCGAACCGATGACCTCTTCGGTGTGAACGAAGCGCGCTACCAACTGCGCCAATCGCCCTGACTCGCCAATACTGCCATATCTAAGCGCGGTCCACGTCGCCACGCCGGACCGTCGAACGGTTTGGCGAGACTCGGGGCATCAGCTAGAGTCAGGGACGCAAGCAGAAATGCGAGCAGTGCGGATGTGGCGCAGTGGTAGCGCATCACCTTGCCAAGGTGAGGGTCGCGAGTTCGAATCTCGTCATCCGCTCGAGTGAAGTAGATTTCACTGTAAGTGACTCGCGAGAGTCATGCGCGGTGGCGTGGCCGAGAGGCGAGGCAGCGGCCTGCAAAGCCGTCCACACGGGTTCAAATCCCGTCGCCACCTCGAAGGATGGAATTACACAGTTTGAGCGATTGGCGCAGCGGTAGCGCGCTTCCCTGACACGGAAGAGGTCGCTGGTTCGATCCCAGTATCGCTCACACCGGCAAGGCCCTGAACCATGGTTCGGGGCCTTGCCTTTTTCCTCGCAGACAACGGCGATGACCACTGCGTCTGTCCCGCCTAGTGGGGAATATCCTTCGCGGCCACCGTCGCGCAAAATGGTCTCATGAACCCGGGAAGCGATGACACGTCCGCCGAGGGTGCCGCTTTCGCCGATCTGCTCGTCGAATCGGGGCTTGTGTCGAACGGGCAACTGGCTCGTGCCCTTCTCGAACACACTGTCTCGGGAGTGGCGATCGACGCTGTGCTCGTAGCCGAGGGAGTCGTCGAACCAGTAGCACTCCGGTCGGTACTCGCGCACGCGTGGAATCTTCCTGCCCTCAACCTCGCCCGAACGCATGTGGATTACGAGCTGGTGGACCAGTGGCCCGACGAGGTCTATCTCGCGGAGAACTGGTTTCCGGTGCGTGACCAGGCGAATGGAACCGTGCTCGTCGCCACCTCCCGCATTCCGGATGCCTCGAGGGTCGAGCACATCGCAGCGGTGATCGCCTCTCCGGTCGAGTTCGCCGCCGTGGCATCGGCGGACATCTCCGCCGCGGTCGCGCGGGCAGTGAAGCGGCGCACCCGCGGAAGAGGACTGTTCCTCAGCTGAACTGTCGCGCGTCGACGGTGAGCGACGCCGGACGGATCCCTCCACGACGCTAAAGTTGATACACCGCCCATTCAGTTCTGAGCCTCAGGCTCCCACGCACCCCAAGGAGCACATCCGTCGTGTCAGATTCGCCTGCCGACAACGAGTCCGTTCTCGAGTCGATCACGGCGGCGCAGACGACCACCGGGTTTGAGCTCTTCACCGACCGAAAGATCGTTGCGATGAGGGTCGGGGATGAACTGCGTGACCTCGCCGCGGCTGTAGCCGCCGGCGAGACTGCGGAGCCGGTGCTGATCTCTTCGCCCGATGGGCTGAGTATCCTGCGTCATTCTGCGGCTCACGTGGTCGCGCAGGCACTCCAATCGATCAACCCGGCGGCGAAGCTCGGAATTGGCCCTCCGATCACTGACGGTTTCTACTATGACTTTGACGTTGAGACGCCTCTGACCCCCGATGACCTCAAGGCAATCGATAAGGCGATGGAGCGCATCATCAAGTCGGGCCAGCGTTTCGTGCGTCGTGTCGTCTCCGATGAGGAGGCCCGTGCCGAGCTGGCGAACGAGCCATACAAGCTTGAGCTCATCGGCCTCAAGGGGCACCCCACCGAGGGCGCCGGAGGCACCGACGACAATGAATCCGTAGAGGTAGGGGGAGCCGAGCTCACCATCTACGACAACGTGGATCCGCGCACGGGTGAGACCGTCTGGAAAGACCTCTGTCGGGGTCCGCACCTGCCGAATACCCGTCTGATTGGAAACGGCTACTCGCTCACCCGGAGCGCCGCTGCCTACTGGCGCGGCTCGGAGAAGAACAAGCAGCTGCAGCGTGTCTACGGCACTGCGTGGGCCACCAAAGACGATCTGCGCGCGTACATCACGCGGCAGGAGGAGGCGGCCAAGCGCGACCATCGCAAGCTCGGAGCCGAACTCGACCTGTTCTCTTTCCCCGACGAGATCGGGTCCGGCCTTGCGGTGTTCCACCCCAAGGGCGGAATCATCCGCGCCGAGATCGAGAACTACATGCGCGAGCGTCTCGTCGCCAACGGCTATGAGCAGGTTTACTCGCCGCACATCACCAAGGGCACACTGTTCGAGACCAGCGGGCACCTGCAGTGGTACAGGGACGGCATGTTTCCCGCGATGCACCTCGATGAGGAGGTGGATGACGAGGGCCACGTCACCCGGCAGGGCCAGGACTACTACCTCAAGCCGATGAACTGCCCGTTTCACAACCTCATCTTCCGCGCCAGGGGACGCAGCTATCGCGAGCTTCCGTTGCGCCTCGCTGAATTCGGCACAGTGTATCGCTACGAGAAGAGCGGAACACTGTCGGGACTTACCCGCGTGCGTGGACTCACCCAGGACGACGCGCACATCTACGTCACTCCCGAGCAGGTGAAGGAGGAGATCGCCAGCCAACTCGACTTCGTCTTCGAAACGCTTCGCGGCTACGGCCTCGACGACTTCTACCTTGAGCTGTCGACTCGCGACCCCGAGAAGTCCGTCGGCACCGATGAGGCGTGGGATGACGCGACGGAGACCCTTCGCCAGGTGGCGAGCGAATCCGGACTCGAGTTCGTGATGGACCACGGGGGGGCGGCGTTCTATGGCCCCAAGATATCCGTGCAGGCGCGCGATGCGATCGGGCGCACCTGGCAGCTGTCGACAGTGCAGCTGGACTTCAACCAGCCCGAGCGGTTTGGACTGGAGTACACAGCCGCCGACGGCACCCGCCAGCAGCCCGTGATGATCCACCGTGCCCTTCTCGGCTCGATCGAACGGTTCTTCGCGATTCTGCTCGAGCACTATGCCGGGGCTTTCCCGGTCTGGCTGTCACCGGTGCAGGTCGTCGGAATCCCGGTGGCCGAACAATACGAACAGTACCTGGGCGACGTCATCCGCCAGTTGCGGCAGGTCGGAGTGCGTGCGGAGCTGGATGACTCCAATGACCGCATGCCGAAGAAGATCCGCAATCACACCAAACTGAAGGTACCGTTCCAACTCATCGCCGGCGAAGAGGACCGAGCGGCCGGCGCCGTCAGCTTCCGCTACCGCGACGGCAGCCAGGACAACGGAGTGCCGGTCGCTGAGGCGATCGAACGGATCACCTCCGCGATCGCGACCCGGGCACAGGTGTGAGCGTGCCCGGCGACGACGGCATACCCATCAACGGGGCGAGCCAGTATGACGCAAGCGACTTCGATGGTGTCGAGATCGAGTTGTCTGAAGACTTTGCCGCGGTTCCGGATGCGTTCCAGCGCCTGTGGACACCGCACCGACTCGTCTACATCACAGCTGGCCCGCAGCCCCACGCAGACGAATGCCCCTTCTGTATCGCTCCCTCGTTGAACGACGAGAAGTCCCTCATCGTCGCGCGCGGAAAGACCTGTTACGTGCTACTCAACCTGTTTCCCTACAATGCCGGTCACCTGCTGGTGTGCCCCTACCGCCACGTCGCGAGCTACGACGATGCCACCGTCGAAGAGGTCGCGGAGATAGCGGCCCTCACCCAAACGGCGATGCGAGTATTGCGCAAAACCTCACACTGCGACGGCTTCAACATTGGCATGAACCAGGGTGGTATTGCTGGCGCGGGGATCGCGGAGCACCTCCACCAGCACATCGTCCCGCGCTGGGCGCAGGATTCAAACTTCTTCCCGATCATCGCGGGGACAAAAGCGATGCCGCGCCTCCTCGGTGAGGTGCGTGCCGAGGTCGCGGCGGCCTGGCCGCACCCGTAGTCCACCGCAACGCTCAGTTTCCCCGGCTTAGAATGGAGTCGCTCCGCGGCACCTGCGGAGCATCAGAGAGGCGAGAAGTGAACGACATCACCACCAGCAGCAGCAGCACAGAAAACCTTGGCTCGAGTCGCGTGAAACGCGGTCTCGCCGAGATGCTCAAGGGAGGCGTCATCATGGACGTCGTGACCGCCGCTCAGGCACGCATCGCGGAAGATGCCGGCGCCGTCGCGGTCATGGCCCTCGAGCGTGTTCCCGCCGACATTCGCTCCCAGGGCGGTGTCGCCCGGATGAGCGACCCTGACTTGATCGAGTCGATCATGGCCGAGGTTTCGATCCCGGTCATGGCGAAAGCACGAATCGGTCACTTTGTCGAGGCGCAGATTCTGCAAAGCCTGAAAGTGGACTACATCGACGAGTCCGAGGTGTTGTCACCGGCGGACTATGTGAACCATATTGACAAGTGGCCATTCACCATCCCCTTCGTCTGCGGCGCGACGAACCTTGGTGAGGCGCTTCGTCGGATCAACGAGGGCGCGGCGATGATCCGCTCCAAGGGTGAGGCAGGCACCGGCGACGTCTCCGAGGCGACCAAGCACATCCGCACCATCACCTCGGAGATCCGCGCCCTTGCGGCCAAAGGACACGACGAGCTGTATGTCGCGGCAAAAGAACTGCAGGCACCGTATGAACTCGTACTCGAGATCGCGCGCACGGGCAAGCTTCCCGTCGTGTTGTTTACGGCCGGTGGCGTAGCCACCCCGGCAGACGCCGCGATGATGATGCAGCTCGGCGCCGACGGAGTTTTCGTCGGGTCGGGTGTCTTCAAGTCCGGAAACCCCGAAGCGCGTGCGGCGGCCATTGTGAAGGCGACCACATTCTTCGACGACCCGTCCGCCATCGCGGACGCGTCCAGAGGCCTCGGAGAAGCGATGGTCGGCATCAACGTGTCCGACCTCCCCGCGCCGCACCGCCTCGCCGAACGTGGCTGGTAGTTCGGTCCCAATCGAGCAGGCCGCACCGATCGTCGGTGTGCTTGCACTCCAGGGCGACTTCCGCGAACACATCGCGCTGCTCAAGTCGCTCGGGGCGGATGCCAGAGCCATCCGCCGCCCGGAAGAGCTTGCCCAGGTGGCGGGCCTCGTCATTCCGGGCGGCGAGTCATCCGTCATGGACAAGCTGTCGCGGATGTTCGGGCTCGCTGGCCCGCTGAAGAGTGCCATCCGATCCGGGCTTCCGGTCTACGGCACGTGCGCTGGCCTGATCATGCTCGCCGATCGGGTGCTCGACGCAATCGCCGGACAGGAGAGCCTCGGTGGCCTCGATATCTCCGTGCGTCGCAACGCGTTCGGCTCGCAGCGGGACTCCTTCGAAACCGATCTGGCTATTCCCTCTCTTGGTGCGCTGCCGATGCACGCGGTCTTCATCCGCGCACCCGTGGTGGAGCAAGTGGGTGAGGGAGTCGTGGCCCTCGCGACTCTCGCTGACGGTCGTGTGGTCGCGGTGGAACAGGGCAATCTGCTCGGCACGAGTTTCCATCCCGAGATGACCGGGGATACCCGTTTCCACGAGCACTTCCTTAACGTGGTGCGCTCGCGCGGCTGACCCTCTGCGGCTGACCCTCTGCGGCTGAGCTGGATCGGCGCGCGGTGCTTCACCCCGGCAGGGGCGAGGTGGTTTCGGCGGGATGACCTGCTTCGCCCCGCCTCATCCCGCCGAAAGCGGCTCGGCGGCCGGGGTCGGCGGGTGGGCGGCGGAGTCGAACGGGTGGGCGGCCCGCCGCTGGCTAGAATGTTGATCATGTCAGGCCACTCCAAATGGGCAACCACCAAGCACCAGAAGGCGATTAAAGATTCTCGCCGTGCCAAGTCGTTCGCCAAACTCATCAAGAACATCGAAGTCGCCGCCAAGCTCGGGGGTGCAGACCTCTCCGGCAACCCGACGCTCGTTGACGCCATCCAGAAGGCGAAGAAGACCTCGGTGCCGAACTCGAACATCGACTCTGCGGTCAAGCGGGGGTCTGGCCAGCTCGGTGTAGCGGTCGATTATCAGACCATCATGTACGAGGGCTACGCGGCCGGCGGCGTCGCCCTGTTGATCGAGTGCCTCACCGACAACAAGAACCGTGCGGCAGCAGATGTGCGCACCGTGATGACCCGTAATGGCGGCACCATGGGGGACCCGGGCAGCGTCGCCTACAACTTCAGTCGCAAGGGCGTGGTCTCGGTGACCAAGACCGATGGCGTCACAGAGGATGACATCCTCGTGGCCGTGCTCGATGCTGGCGCCGAAGAGGTGAACGACCGCGGGGCCGGGTTTGAGATCATCACCGAGCCGCACGACATGGTGGCCGCGCGCACCGCTCTTCAGGATGCCGGCATCGAATACGACTCGGCCGATGTCGAGTTCGTACCCGGTGTCACTATCGAAGTCGATGCCGAGACCGCGCGCAAGATCTATCGCCTGATCGACGCGCTCGACGATAACGACGATGTGCAGAACGTATATGGCAACTTCGACGTGCCCGCCGACGTGCAGGCCGAGCTCGACGACGAGGAGTAGCCGCCCGGTGGTTGCACCGCGCGGGGCCACGATCCGAGTGCTCGGTATCGATCCCGGACTTACCCGCTGCGGTGTGGGAATCGTGGATGTCACGGCAACCCGCACGGCGACACTGGTGGATGTCGTGGTGATCAGGAGCGGCGCAGAGCTACCACTCGAGCAGCGCCTGCTGTTGGTGGGCAACGAGATTGAGCGCCTGCTCGACCTGCACCAGCCGCACGCCGTCGCGATTGAACGCGTCTTTGCGCAACAGAACCTCACTACGGTGATGGGTGTTGCCCAGATCAGTGGGGTGGCATTGCACCTCGCAGCCAAACGTGGGCTCGTCGTGGGGCTGCACACCCCGTCGGAGGTGAAGTCCGCGATCACCGGGTACGGGTCGGCCGATAAGAAACAGGTTGCCACCATGGTGGCGAAGGTGCTCGGTCTGGCCGAGGTGCCCAAACCGGCGGATGCCTCGGATGCCCTCGCCATCGCCATCTGCCACGCCTGGAAGCGCGGGGCAGCCGTCGCGAGCCCCGGTGGATCCCTGACCAAGGCACAGGAGACATGGCTCGCCGCGGAACGGTCCGCGGCGAAGTCGCCGCCCAAACGTAGGCTGGGGTCATGATCTCCTCGGTGCGCGGAACGGTACTTGGCGTGTCCGGCACCAGCGCAGTGATCGAGGTCGGGGGAGTCGGTCTCGCCGTCACCGTCACGCCCCAGCATGCGCTCTCGTTGCGGGTCGGCGCGGAGACGACGGTTCGCACAGCACTCATTGTCAGAGAAGACGATCTCGCCCTTTTCGGCTTCGTCGAAGCGGACGAGCTCGAGGTATTCGACCTGCTTCGCGGAGTGACCGGCGTTGGCCCGAAATCGGCCATGGGTGTGCTCGCCGCCCTGAGCCCTCGGCAGGTGGCTTCCGCGGTCGCTTCCGAGGACGAGGCGGCTTTTCGCAAGGTCTCTGGCATCGGTCCCAAGACCGCCAAACTCATCATCATCTCGCTGGCAGGAAAGATTCAGGTGTCGTCCGGTGCAGCATCATCCGCACCGACGGTGACCGCGTCTGTCAGCGAAAGCGTGCTCGTTGCACTGGTTGGGCTCGGCTGGTCGGAGCGGATCGCAGCCCAAGCGGTGGAGGATGCCCTCGGTGGCGCGTTCGTACAGGAGTCGACCACGGTCGCTGCACTCTTGCGCCTCGCCCTCAGCCAGCTCGGACCGCAGCAGGTGGGCACACGATGATGAACGATCCCTCGGTCGACATCGTGCGACTGACCCCGGAATCTGAGGCCGAACTCGTTTTCGAGGGAGCGCTGCGCCCCAAGACCCTCGCCGAGTTCGTGGGTCAGGCAAAGGTGCGGGCGCAACTGCAGCTTTTGTTGCAGGCGGCTAAGCTGCAGAACCGTACGCCCGACCACATCCTGCTCGCTGGCCCTCCCGGGCTTGGCAAGACCACGCTGGCGATGATTGTTGCCGAGGAGAGCGGTCGGCCGCTGCGCATGTCAAGCGGTCCCGCCATCCAGCACGCTGGTGATCTCGCGGCCGTATTGTCCTCTCTCGTGCCGGGCGAGATTCTCTTCATCGACGAGATCCATCGCATGGCACGCTCCGCCGAGGAGATGCTCTACCTGGCGATGGAGGACTTTCGAATCGACATTATGGTCGGTAAGGGCGCGGGTGCGACATCCATCCCGCTCGACCTCGCTCCGTTCACGCTGGTGGGCGCGACGACCCGGTCCGGGATGCTTCCCAATCCGCTCCGCGACCGGTTCGGATTCACCGCCCATCTGGAGTTCTACTCCGAACCGGAGTTGGAGCAGGTGCTGACCCGCGCAGCGACATTGCTCGACCTGGCCGTGGATCGTGAGGCCCTCGCCGAGATTGCCGGCCGCTGCCGGGGCACTCCGCGAATCGCGAATCGGCTTCTTCGGCGAGTGCGCGACTATTCGCTCGTGCACGGAGTCGCTGGTCTCGAGGCCGTACATGCAGCGCTGGAACTCTACGACGTCGACGCGCTCGGCCTTGACCGGCTGGACCGCGCCGTGATGGACATCATCCTCACCCGATTCGACGGGGGACCCGTGGGGCTCAACACCCTCGCCGTGTCGGTGGGTGAGGAGGGCGAGACAATCGAATCGGTGGTCGAGCCCTTCCTCGTGCGGATCGGGTTGATAACCCGCACGCCCCGTGGACGAGTCGCGACGAAACAGGCGTGGGCCCACTTCGGCATCCCCCGCACCGAATCGGCGCTCTTCGCGGATGACCTATAATTCAAGCTGATAACAGTGCGCAGGGTATGACTCCCCGTGTTCTCTACACGCCCCTGAAAGGCTCTTTCCCTATGGATCCCACACTTATTCTCATCGCCGTTGCACTCGCGGTGTTCGTCTTCTTCCAGTTCCGCTCCTCGCGGAAGCGCGCCAAAGAGACCGCCGCCCGCCAGGCCGCGATCGAACCGGGTGTGGAGATCATGACGAACTACGGCCTCTACGGCACGATCCTCTCGATCGACGAGGATACCAACATGGCGCTCATCGAGACGACGCCGGGAACGGTGCTGAAAATCCATCGCCAGACAATCCTCAAGGCTGTTGAGGATGAAACTCCTGCCGCTTCGGAGACCGAGGCCGACGCCGTGACCGAGCCGGTCGTTGAGCTCAATAAAGACAGCGCGATCGGAGTCGGAGAACCCGAATTCGGTGAGCGCACCGAGACCGCCGCTCAGAAGCCCGTGCGCAAAGCAGCACCGAAGAATAGCGACGACTAACCACTAACCTGATGTGTGCTCGCGTATCGTTCGTGCGCGAGCTTCATCCTCCCGTGCGGTCGCGGTCAATCGCGGTTTCGTACTCGTAGAAAGCTGAGTTTCCCCGGTGGCACGTACTACACCCGTCAGGAAGGCGTGGCGCTCACTGACCTGGCTGCTCATTATCATCGCCGGGCTGACCGCGATCAATGGTGGATCGACACTCTTCAGCAACGGATCTTGGGCGCCTAAACTCGCGCTCGACCTCCAGGGCGGAACCGAGATCATCCTCAGCCCACAGGTGGCCAACGGTGCCGCGGCTCCCACCGCGGATCAGCTCCAACAGGCGGTGGCGATAATCCGTCAGCGCATCAACTCGAGCGGTGTCTCCGAGGCAGAGATCAACACGCAGGGCAACCAAAATATCGTCGTCGACATCCCCGGTAAACCCGACAAGGCCACCCTCAGCCGAATCGAGTCTTCCGCCAAACTCGAGTTCCGCGCGGTTCTCGTTGGGGGTGCCGCGGCCACGAGTTCTACGGGGGGTTCGGCTTCTCCCTCACCGAGCGCTTCACCGACAGAGGCACTGCAATCGACCCCGAGTACGAAACCAACGAATGGAAGCGACGCCGCTTGGATTACCCCCGCCCTGCAGCAGAAGTTCACCGACTTCACCTGCTCGACCGCGAACCTGGGGAAGGCGAATGTCGCCGACCCCAAGGTGCCGCTGATCACGTGTGACACTAACAATCAAAACAAGTACATCCTCGGGCCGGTTGAGGTGTCCGGCGAGACGATCGCCGATGCGACGAACAGCCTGGTGTCCAATTCCCAGGGCGCCAGCACGGGACAGTGGGGCGTCAACATCGTGTTCAACGCGAAGGGCAGCGCTGAGTTCGGCGCGGTGACCACGCGCCTCTTCAGCGAGACGGGTGTGAAGAACCAGTTCGCCATCGTGCTCGACGGCCGCATCATCTCGGCGCCGACCACGAACACGGTGATCACCAACGGAAAGCCGCAAATCACCGGCTCCTTCACTCAGGTGTCTTCAAAGACCCTCGCCGACCAGCTCAAATTCGGCGCGCTGCCGATCGGCTTCAAGGTGCAGAGTCGCGAAGTAATCGCCGCGACACTCGGGGCAAGCCAGCTGCAGAGTGGACTCATCGCCGGAGCCATCGGACTGCTCCTCGTCTTCATCTACTCGCTCTTCCAATACCGTCTTCTCGGCCTGGTAACAGTCGCGTCTCTCATCGTTGCCGCCGCTCTCACCTACCTGGTCATTGCGATAATGTCGTGGCGAAACGGGTTCCGATTATCTCTCGCCGGTGTGGCTGGCTTAATCGTGGCCATCGGATTCACGGCCGACTCCTTCATTGTGTATTTCGAGCGAATACGCGATGAGTTGCGCGAAGGCCGGGCTCTCGAGAGTGCCGTCGAAGCCGGCTGGAAACGTGCGCTTCGCACCGTATTCGCGGCAAAGGGTGTCAACCTCCTTTCGGCGGTCGTGCTCTTCGTGCTCGCGATCGGCAATGTGAAGGGTTTTGCGCTGACCCTCGGAGTCACCACGGTGATCGACGTGCTCGTCGTTGTGCTGTTCACGCATCCGATACTCCAGTTACTCGCGACCACGCGATTCTTCTCAAGTGGAAATCCGCTTTCCGGGCTCGATCCGACGGCACTCGGCGCCGTCTATCGTGGACGGGCTCAATTCCGCACCCCGGGAGGCGGGAATAAGGGTCTTGCCTCGAAGGGCGTTGGCGCGTCCCGAGAAGCGGTACTGCGACAGACCATCGCCGAGCGCAAAGCAGCGGAGATAGCGAGCAAGGCCACTCCGAAGAGTGGATCTGCGAAGGAGAAGAAGTCCTGATGGCCAGTCTCGTGAACTTCGGAAATGACCTTTATACCGGAAAGCGTTCGGTCGATTTCATCGGCAAGCGCAACATTTGGTACGCGATAGCAATCGTGCTGATCATCGCGTCGGCGATCGTGCCTCTCGTGAACGGCGGCTTCAACTTCGGCATCGAGTTCCGTGGGGGATCGCAATTCCAGATCATTCGGGCCAGCTCGATCAGCCAACAGCCAGCGGTCGACGCTATCAAAGTGGTAGTTCCGTCCGTGGTCCCGAAAGTGACCACCGTCGGGACGGATGGGCTCCGCATTCAGACAACGCAGTTGACCGACAGGGAGACTTCCACACTGACCGACGCGCTCGCGAAGGCATATGGAGTTCCCTCGAAAGACGTGACGACCTCGTTCATCGGCCCGAGCTGGGGAGCGGATATCACCGCGCAGGCACTGCGGGCGCTCGTCGTGTTCGTCGTACTCGCAGCGATCGCGATGGCGTTCTATTTTCGTACCTGGAAGATGGCGCTCGCGGCAATAGTGTCGCTTTTGCACGACCTCGTGATCGTCGCGGGAGTCTATGCCGCGACGGGTTTCGAGGTTACACCGGCGGCAGTGATCGGCTTCCTCACGATTCTTGGCTTCTCCCTGTACGACACCGTTGTGGTGTTCGACAAAATCCGGGAGAACACCGCTCAGTTGGGGGGCGAATCCCGCTATACCTTCGGCGAGTCGGTAAACCTCGCAGTCAACCAGACCCTCGTACGGTCGATCAACACCGGTGTCGTCGCGGCGCTCCCGGTCGCATCCATTCTCTTCATCGGTGCGTTCGTGCTCGGTGCGAACACGCTGCAGGACATCTCGCTCGCCCTTCTCGTCGGAATCGTCGTCGGAACATATTCGACGATCTTCATTGCCGCTCCCCTCTACGCCCAGCTGCGCGAGGGCGAGAAAGGTGTACAGGCGAGCAACCGTCGAACTATTGCGGCGCGCGAGAAGAGCCGGACTGTCTCCGTGTGAGCGGGGTAACGGAAGTCACCGCCGAAGAGGCGATAGCACTCACCGAGAGCGGCGCCTGGTTGCTTGACGTGCGTGAGCAGGATGAGTGGGACCGCGGGCACTCGCCACGTGCGCACCTTGTACCACTGCGTGAGCTCGGTTCTCGCATGGCCGAAATTCCTGCGGACCGGCCGGTGCTGGTCGTGTGTCTTTCCGGTAGCCGGTCACTCCGCGCGGCGAGAGCGCTGGTGGGTGCAGGGGTGGATGCGGTGAACGTCTCCGGGGGAATGCTCGCATGGACGGCGGCTAACGGCCCGCTGGTTTCCGACGGTGAGGCTGCGGCTCACGTCGAGTGAGACTTGGGCGCGATGACCATCATCGGTAATGGACACCGGCTTGGCATCGTGCCGTGAGCGAACGAGCGAAGAGCACCCCGTCGCGATGATAGTTTTGAAGCAGGAGGAAACTGATGGTTGATACGACTACGTCAGACACCTCCGCGCCTCCGGTACCGGGCCCTAATGCTCAGAGCACCGGGTCATTGCGTACCCTTCTGCCGCGCATCTTCTCGAAGGCCCAGCCCGTTGGGGCGGTTGACCGCCTGATTAAGACGGCACGGATGCACCATCCGAAGGCCGACGTCGGCATCATCGAGCGCGCTTACGTGAGCGCCGAACGTGCCCATCGCGGGCAGAAACGGCGCAGCGGAGAGCCCTACATTACGCATCCGGTTGCCGTTGCCCAGATTCTGGCCGATCTCGGTATCGGGCCGAAGACCCTGGCCGCGGCTCTCCTTCACGACACGGTCGAGGACACCGACTATTCCCTCGACCTCCTCCGCCGCGACTTCGGTGATGAGATCGCCATGCTCGTCGATGGAGTCACCAAGCTCGACAAGCTCAAGTATGGCGACAGCGCGCAGGCAGAGACCGTGCGCAAGATGGTTGTCGCGATGTCGAAAGACATCCGGGTGCTGGTGATCAAGCTCGCAGACCGGCTGCACAATGCGCGCACCTGGGGATTTGTGCCGGCGGAATCTGCCACTCGCAAGGCGCAGGAAACCTTGGAAATCTACGCGCCACTCGCTCACCGGCTGGGCATCCAGACCATTAAGTGGGAGCTCGAAGACCTTTCGTTCGCCGTGCTCTACCCCAAGCTCTACGTCGAGATTGAGAACCTGGTCAAGCAGCGAACCCCGCAGCGCGAAGAATTCGTGCAGCAGGTCATCGATTCGGTGAAAGACGACCTCAAGGCCTCGAAAATCAAGGGCAAGGTGGTCGGTCGGCCCAAGCAGTATTACTCGATCTATCAGAAGATGATCGTGCGCGGTCGCGAGTTCGACGAGATCTATGATCTGGTCGGAATTCGTGTGCTTGTGGGGTCCGTACGCGACTGTTACGCCGTGCTCGGGTCGATCCACGCGCGCTGGAATCCGATCCCCGGTCGTTTCAAGGACTACATCGCGACGCCAAAGTTCAACCTCTACCAGTCGCTGCACACCACGGTGATCGGTCCAAAGGGCCGCGCGGTCGAGATCCAGATTCGCACCGACGAGATGCACCAGCGTGCTGAGTTCGGTGTGGCGGCGCACTGGAAGTACAAGGAACGCGTCAACAGCAAGGGCTCCTCGAGCGAGACGAGCGATGACGGCGACATGGCCTGGCTTGCCCACATCACGGACTGGCAGGCCGAAACCGCGGACCCCAACGAGTTCCTCGATTCGCTGCGCTTCGAGATCGGTGCCAAGGAGGTCTACGTCTTCACCCCGCAGGGCAAGGTGATCGGCCTCCCCGCGGGAGCCACCCCGGTCGACTTCGCCTACGCCGTGCATACCGAGGTTGGCCACCGCACCATGGGCTCAAAGGTCAACGGGCGGTTGGTTCCGCTCGAGAGCGCCCTCAATTCCGGTGACGTTGTCGAGATCTTCACCTCGAAGAACCCGGATGCCGGTCCAAGCCAGGGCTGGCTCACTTTCGTCAAGAGTCCACGGGCCCGCAACAAGATCAAGCAGTGGTTCACGAAAGAACGACGCGACGAGGCGATCGAGCAGGGCAAGGATGCGATCGCGCGTGCCATGCGTAAGCAGAATCTGCCACTGCAGAAGCTGATGAACCAGGATTCCTTCAACGAGGTCGCGGCACAAATGCGATACGAGGACATCTCTGCGCTCTATGCGGCAGTCGGAGAGGGGCATGTTTCCACCCAGTCGGTGATCGAGAAGGTGCTCGGTACCCTGCACACCGAGGCGGAGACCGAGGATGTCGATATCCCGTTCCCCAGCAGGGGGCGGAGTAAGCAACTTCGTAATAGTGACTCGGGTGTTCTTGTGCGTGGAGCGCCGGATATTCTCGTGAAGCTCGCGAAGTGCTGTACTCCGGTGCCCGGCGATGAAATCGTCGGATTCGTCACTCGCGGTTCAGGCGTTTCTGTGCACAAGGATGACTGCCACAATGTGGCCTCTCTGCTGGCCGAGCCCGAGCGCATGGTCGACGTGGAATGGGCGCCGACCTCGTCGAGCATTTTCCTCGTGCAAATTCAGGTGGAGGCCCTTGACCGGGCAGGATTACTGTCGGACGTGACGCGGGTGCTCTCCGAGAGTCACGTCAATATCCTGTCAGCCTCTGTGTCGACCTCGAGCGATCGTCTGGCCTTGAGCCGTTTCGTCTTCGAGATGGGTGACACGACACACTTGGATGCTGTTCTCAACGCGGTTCGCCGCATTGACGCCGTCTACGACGTGTATCGGGTCAACGGCGGTTGACCCCAGCCTCTGTCTGAGCATGAGGAACAGGGCTAAGCAGTCTCAGCGCCTCATCGATCCGCTCGAGTGCGAGACGTTTGTGGGGCAGATTGCGGCGTCGGTCGAGCACCGCACGACACTCCTCGATTCCAAATCGTCCGATCCGCATCAGATCGCCGACGGCTCGAAGGTCGTCGTTTGTGAAATTCACGCTCGACCGCGCGAGATCCACTACCGTACGCAGCGGCGTGGTGACCAACAGCCCGGCGACGTGCACCAGTTCACTTGCATCGATCACGACTTCGCGCACGGTGATGGCGACGAGCGCAGGGGGCCGGACCCGCGCGGAGATATCCGCGCAGAATTGATGCTGCCGAGGCGCGCGACTGAAGGCGCCATAGATCCAGGCGGCGGTGCGTTGTTCGGCGATCAGTCGGGCAGGCACCGTGAGGGTCAGGGCCCTCGCTCGATTCCACAGCCAATCGATCTCGTCGACGGGGCTGAAGCACCGGTCGACAGGGTAGAGCTCACCGTCCAGCTTTGCCGCATGAAGTTCCGCCTCCGGAAGATCGGAGTGGAACAAAACGGCGGGGAGACGGGACATACGTTCCATGGTTCTGGACGGTAACGGTCGACATCAGGTACCCGCGCCAATCTGTGGACAAAGCGCGGTGAGCCGCCGCGCGGAGAAGTGGTGCTAGCCGATGGCCTTTAGCCAAGCCCTTCGGGCATCGAGAGCCTCTTCGGCATCCGTCACCTTCTTGGCATCGCCGCCCACTTTTGCCGTGACGAGCTCGGCTTCGAGCTTGGCAATCGCGTCCTGCAGCTGGCCGGCCAGGCCCTCCGCGCGCGCGAGGCGCTCCGGGTTGCTCTGGTGCCAGTGGTCCTCGTCGAGCTTGCGCACGGCGGTCTCGACCTTGCGCAAGCGATCCTCGAGGGGCTTTACCTTGTCACGCGGCACCTTACCGATGGCGTCCCAGCGTCGCTGGAGCGAGGCAAGCGCGTCCTTTGCCTTGACGCGGTCCGTCACGGCGACCAGCGGCTCGGCCTCGGCGAGAAGGGCCAACTTGAGTTCGAGGTTGGCGCTGAACTCTTCATTGTCCTTGGCATCCACCTCGGACTTGGCCGAGTAAAGAGCGTCTCCGGCGGCCTTGAAGCGAAGCCAAAGCGCGTCATCGAACTTCTTGCCCGCGCGGCCCGCCGCTTTCCAATCGTCTAGCAGGGTGCGGTAGACGGGGATGCCGTCTAGGCCCTGGGCGATGAGGGATTCCGCCTTCTCGGCGAGATCCTGCTTCTTATTGCGGGCATCCTTGTGCACGGAGTCGAGCTCGGCAAAGAAGGCCTTGCGATGTGTCTCGATAATGGTGCGGGCGGCCCGGAATCGTTTCCACAACTCGTTGCTCTCGTTCTTGGGCAGCCGGGGACCATCCGCCTGGTGCTTCTGCCAGCGCGCAAAGATGTCATCCAGCGTGACGCTGACCTGTTTCCACTGCGCCTTGGCCGGGTCCTGGGCGGCAAGCTTCTCGGCTTCGACCACGAGTGTTTCGCGTTCAGCCAGAGCCGCCTCCGTGGCTGCCTTGGTCTCGGCGGTCTGCTTTTCGGTGAGTTCGCCGACCGCCCCCTTCAGGGCGCCGAGTCGCCTGGTGAGGGAGGGCAGGTCGCCGACGGCGTTGGCAGAGCTGACCGTCACCGTGAGAGCGGCGATGGTCTTCGCGACATCCGCTGCCGCCGTGCCGCGCTTGATGCGCTGCTCGAGCAGCGTCACCTGGCCCGCGAGTTCGATGTACTTGCGCTGGAAGTAGGCCATCGCCTCTTCGGGAGTACCGTCCGGGTACTGACCTACCGCGCGCTCACCCTCTCCGTCACGCACGAAGACCGTGCCGGTGTCGTCAACGCGGCCCCATGGGGCCTGATCGTCTGTCGCCAAAAGTCTCACCTTTGCTTGTCGGCCATGCTGTGGAATAGCCGATCTCCAGCCTATTGCACGGTCAGTTGTGTGATCTTCGTCGGAATAACCGGGGTGCCATCGGTGGTGCTCTGCGCCGACGCTGTGACGCCCCCGTCAGCGATCTGGCTCACGAACGCGGGGAGACCGCTCGTGACGCTTCCGAAAAGGGTGTACCCACCGGTGGTGGAGGGCAACTTCGTGTCGGCATAGGTGATGAAGAACTGGCTGCTCTGCGAGTAGGCGGAGTCGCCGCGGGCCATCGCAATAGTTCCGGCGGGATAGACGCCGTCGGTCGGCACGTTCTCGAGCGGTCCAAAACTGAAACCCACATCGCCGGCGCCTTTGCCGTCGACCGAACCGCATTGAATGAGTTTGAACGAATCGCCGTTGGTGAGACGGTGGCAGGTCGCGCCGGTGGTCGTGTAGAAACTCTTCTTCGCGAGATCGATGAAGACCGATGCGGCCTGCGGCGCCTTTGCGCCGTCGAGCGAGATCCCCAGCTTCACAGTATTCAGAGCGAGCGTTCCGGTCCACGCACGACCCTTGGCGATGGTCTTGGCCGGGACAGGGCCGACGTTCTTTTCGGCTGACGCGCTGCTTGATGGGGAGGGTGAAGCGGTCGGAGCGGGCATCCCCGGACCTGCGGTGAAATAAAAGACCTGGGTGAAAGTGGCGAGAGCAGCGATCACGACGACGCTGACGATGGCGACCACATTGTCGCGTCGGCGCCGGGTGACCTGAAGGCTGTGCACGGACTGCCGAGCGTTGTATCGGCGTAGTCGGTCGCGCGCCTCGCGCGCGTCGCGGTCGGCGTTCTTGCTGGATGCCACGGCTAGTCCTTCGGGGTCGGCGCCGCGCTGACGGCAGGAATGTCCTCCTGCACTGTATAGGACGAGCGGTCACCGTCAGGGGCGCTGACTACCATTGATCTCATGGTGGACGACCGGATCGGACTGCGCGCCGGCGCGACCCCTCTCGCCGTGCGGATGCGACCTCGCAGCCTTGACGAGGTCGCGGGCCAGCGCCACCTGCTCACTCCCGGTTCGCCGCTGGTGAGCCTCGCCTCGGACAAGACGGGGGAGCAGGGCGCTACCTCAGTAATCCTCTGGGGCCCGCCCGGCACCGGAAAGACCACCCTCGCCCAGGCCATCGCGCATTCCTCCAGCCGTAAATTTGTCGAGCTCTCTGCGGTCAATGCCGGCGTCAAGGATGTACGCGAAGTCATGGAGCAGGCGATGTCCGCGCGCGACCTCTACGGCGTCACGACCGTGCTCTTCCTTGACGAGATCCATCGTTTCAGTAAGGCCCAGCAGGATGCGTTGCTTCCCGGTGTGGAGAACGGCTGGGTCATCCTCATCGCGGCCACGACCGAAAATCCCTCCTTTTCGGTAATCTCCCCGCTGCTGTCCCGATCCCTGCTCTTGACCCTCGAGGTACTGAGCAACGAGGACTTGGGAACGCTTGTCGACCGGGCAGTGGTGGACCCGCGCGGTCTGGCCGACAAGGTCGTGCTCGAGGACGAGGCCAGGGCCCTCATCATCCGTCTCGCCTCCGGGGACGCCCGGCGTGCCCTCACCGCTCTAGAAGCGGCGGCGCTGTCGGCGTCGTCGACGACCGAAGACAACGAGAAGCCGATCGTGACCGCCGACATCGTTGCGATGGCTGTTGACCGCGCGCTGCTGCGCTATGACCGCAACGGTGACGAGCACTACGACGTGATCAGCGCGTTCATCAAATCGATCCGCGGCTCCGATGTGGATGCCGCGCTGCACTACCTCGCCCGAATGATCGAGGCGGGTGAGGATCCCCGTTTCATCTCTCGCCGGGTGATGATCAGCGCGGCCGAAGACATCGGTATCGCCGACCCGCAGGCTCTTCTCATTGCCGTCGCCGCTGCAGACGCCGTTCAGTACGTCGGGATGCCCGAGGGGCGCATACCGCTGGCGGAAGCCGTCGTGTACCTCGCCACAGCACCGAAGTCCAACGCTTCGTACCTGGCCCTGGATGCTGCGATTGCGGACGTGCGCGCCGGTCGGATCGGACGTGTACCCAAGCATCTGCGTGACGCGCACTATGCCGGCGCAAAGAAGCTCGGGCACGGAAAGGGCTACCGGTATTCGCACGACTCAGAGCTTGGGGTGGTGCAGCAGCAGTACCTCCCCGACGAATTGCGTGACACTCGCTACTACACGCCCACCGAGCACGGTAACGAACGGGATGTGAAGGCACGATTGGAGAAGCTGCGGCGGATCATTCGGGGGGACTAGCAATCTGTTAGTCTTCTTGGTGGTTCTGAGGAGTTCTCTCGGGCCGAAGCCCTCTTCCCAATCTGTCCGCGCTCACGCACGGGCCTCCACGGTGCACTTCCGTTTCGTGGGGGCGAAGAGAATCGAAAGGATTCCGTGTCTACCCAGTCACGTACCCGCAGCAAGACGCGCCTGTCGCGTGCGTTGGGCATCCCGCTCACGCCGAAAGCCGCCAAGTACCTCGAGAAGCGCCCGTACCCTCCGGGGGAGCACGGCCGAACGAAGCGAAAGACCGACAGCGACTACGCCGTCCGTCTTCGCGAGAAGCAGCGACTGCGCGCCCAATACGGCATCCGCGAGGCCCAGCTCAAGATCCAATTCGAAGAAGCTCGCCGCGCCTCGGGGCTGACCGGTGAAAACCTGGTTGAGCAGCTTGAAATGCGTCTTGACGCACTCATCGTTCGTGCCGCGATCGCGCGCACTACCGCGCAGGCCCGCCAGATGATCGTGCACCGCCACATTCTGGTCGACGGCCAGCGCGTCGACCGTCCGTCGTTCCGCGTGAAGCCGGGACAGCTCATCCACGTTCACCCCAAGAGCGAGGGCATGGAGCCGTTCCAGGTTGCCGCGGCCGGCGGTCACGTCGACGTGCTTCCGAAGCTCCCGCCGTACCTCGAGGTCGAGATTGACAAGCTGCAGGCGCGCCTCGTGCGTCGCCCGCTTCGTGCCGAGGTTCCCGTGACCTGTGAAGTACAGCTCGTCGTGGAGTACTACGCGGCACGCTAGGCCTGAATAGGGTGCTTGGCACCCCGTTCGTTACAGTGGGAGCGGATCATCTTCGGATGGTCCGCTCCTTCTGTGTTACCTCGATCGATTGGTGCATCTCATGAGTGGTGGCGACATCGCCGGACTGATCAGCGCCGGCGTGTTTGCGGTGCTCGTCGGCCTCTTGGCTATCCCACTGGTCAAGCTCGGCCGCGTGTTCGACGAAGCAGGAACCGCCATCCGGGACCTTGGCACGAATGTGACGCCGCTCCTCGAAGAGGCCACCACGACGATTTCCGAGACCAACAAACAGCTCGCCCGGGTTGACACGATCACCAGGGGCGTCGCGGAGGCCACGGGCAACGTGGCGTCGCTCGTCGCACTCACGGCCGCCACCGTCGGCGGTCCGCTTATCAAGCTCGCCGGCTTCTCGGCTGCCGTCAAGGTCGCCCTTGGCGCCCTGAAGAGTGGCGCCCTGAAAAGTGGCGCCCGAGGGCCGAAATCTCGTGCGAAGTAAACTGGCATAACCCGCCGCGCCGCAGCATCCGCCACCACTCTAGGGAGCAACCATGAAGAACATCCTCTGGCTCATCGTCGGCGTCGGGCTGGGATTCCTCGCCGCCCACCAGATCAACAAGACCCCGGAGGGTAAGCGGTTCTTCGAAGACGTGGACAGTCGTGCTCACGAGTTCTCCAGTGCTGTTATCGATGGCTATAAGGAGCGCGAAGCCGAGCTTCGTGCCGCCGTGGCCGATGCCGGAGACGCCCTCTCCGATTTCACCGCACGCTGAAAAAAATTCTCTTCTTCGCCATCGGCGGCCCGGAGGGGCACGCCCAGACCTCAGGACACCATGCAGACCGCTGACATCCGAGCCCGCTGGCTCGACTTCTTCGCCGAGCGCGGCCACACCGTAGTTCCCTCCGCCTCCCTCGTGAGTGACGATCCGACGCTGCTGTTCACGGTGGCGGGCATGGTGCCGTTCGTGCCGTACCTGACCGGGCTCGTGCCGGCGCCGTATCCACGTGCAACAAGCGTGCAGAAGTGCATCCGGACCCTCGACATCGAAGAGGTCGGCAAGACGCCACGTCACGGCACCTTCTTCCAGATGAATGGCAACTTCTCCTTCGGTGACTATTTCAAGGAGGGGGCTATCGGCTATGCCTGGGAGCTGCTGACGACCTCCGAAGCCGATGGCGGGTACGGGTTCGAGGAGAGGGATCTCTGGGTGACGGTCTATGAAGAAGACGATGTCTCCTTCGACCTGTGGCGCCGCATTGCCGGGCTGCCTGAGCACCGCATCCAACGCCTCGGCAAAGATGAGAACTACTGGTCGACCGGTCAGCCGGGACCGGCCGGGCCCGACTCCGAGATATTTTTCGATCGTGGGCCGGCCTATGGTGCCGATGGCGGGCCGGCGACAGGGGATGATCGCTACGTCGAGTTCTGGAATCTCGTCTTCATGCAATACCTGCGCGGTGAAGGATCTGGGTACGACTTTCCGATCCTCGGCGACCTTCCGAAGCAGAATATCGACACCGGCATGGGACTCGAGCGGGTTGCCTTCCTCAAGCAGGGCGTAGAGAACATTTACGAGATCGACCAGATCCGCCCGGTGCTCGACCGGGCAGCTGCTCTCTCGGGCCGCCGCTACGGCGCCGACCCCGAAGATGACGTGCGGATGCGCGTGGTCGCCGACCACATTCGTTCCGGACTCATGCTGATGTCGGACGGCGTTACCCCGTCAAACGAGGGCCGCGGCTATATCTTGCGCCGCTTGCTTCGCCGCTCCGTGCGCTCCATGCGCCTGCTCGGTGTGGATGCCCCTACTTTCACGGAGCTCTTCGCTGCCTCGAAGGACGCGATGAAGGCGGCCTACCCGGAGGTCGAGTCCGACTACGACCGCATCCGCAATCTCGCAACGGCGGAGGAGGAGACATTCCTCCGCACCCTCGCCAGCGGCACGACCATCCTCGACCTCGCGGTGGGCAAGACTCAGCGGTCGGGCTCGAAGCAACTCGCGGGAGACACCGCGTTTCTTCTGCACGATACCTTCGGCTTTCCCATCGACCTCACGCTCGAAATGGCGGAGGAAGCCGGCCTCAGCGTCGACCGCATCGCCTTCGACGCCCTGATGCTCGAACAGCGCACGATGGCGAAGGCGGATGCCAAGGCCAAGAAGACGCTTCTGGCCGACCTCTCCGTCTACAGTGCGTTCCGGGCGCTGGGTGAGACGGTCTTCACCGGCTATGACCATTTCGACACCGACACGAGAATCCTCGGCCTCATTGTTGACGGGGTGTCAGTGACGAAGGCCGTCGCCGGTGAGATCGCGGAGGTGATCCTTGCGGAGACCTCGCTCTACGCGGAGGCTGGTGGCCAGGAAGCGGATGCCGGCAGCATCGTCGGCACCGGGTTCGATCTCGAAGTGCTCGATGTGCAGCGCCCGGTCAAGGGGCTCGTGAGCCATCGCGTGCAGGTGCGCAGCGGAGAGGTCGGGGTGGGGGATGCCGCTACCAGCGTGGTTGATCGCGACTACCGCCGCGGCGCAACCCAGGCGCACTCGGCGACCCATCTGATTCACGCCGCGCTGCGGGAGGTCCTCGGACCGGATGCTCACCAGGCCGGATCCGACAACCGTGCGGGGTACCTGCGACTCGACTTCAACTGGAACAAGCCGCTGTCGTTGGCGACGCGCACCGAGATCGAGGGTATCGCGAACGACGCCGTGCGGCAGAATCTCGAGGTGTCGACGCGAATCATGCCGCTTGATGATGCTCGCGCGCTCGGCGCGATGGCTCTGTTCGGCGAAAAGTATGGCGATGAGGTGCGGGTCGTGGAAATCGGCGGACCCTGGTCGCTTGAACTCTGTGCGGGCACCCATGTCGCTCGCAGCTCGGAGATCGGCCTCATCAACGTGATCAGTGAGGCCTCGGTCGGGTCGAGCAACCGTCGTATCGAGTCTCTGGTCGGCAGGGAAGGGTTCCGCGACCTCGCTGTTGAGCGCGCGATCGTCAGTGAACTGACGTCGACCCTGAAGACACCGCGAGATCAGGTTTCGGCGCGCATCTCCGAGTTGCTCGCCAGTCTCAAGGCAGCGGAAAAGCGCATTTCTGAGTTCGAGGACGCAGCGCTCACAGAGCGTGTTCCCGCGCTCTTGGCCGAGGCGACCAGGATTGGAGCCGTGACCGCAGTGATCAGCAATGTGGGCACTCTCTCTTCTTCCGACGACCTGCGTCTGTTGGTAACCTCTGTGCGCGGTCGGCTCGGTACCGACCCGGCCGTAGTGGCACTCGCGGCGGATGTCGCAGGCAAGCCCGCAGTGATCGTCGCCACCAATGAAGCGGCACGCGCCCTCGGGTCTCGGGCCGGCATGCTCGCCAAGAGCGCTGCGGGGATCCTCGGCGGCGGTGGCGGCGGCAAAGACGATCTCGCCCAGGGTGGCGGATCGAACGTCCGCGCAATCGCCACGGCGCTCGAGGCCATCTCGGCCGGACTTCCGAGGTAACGGTGCGACCAGGCGTGCGCCTCGGGATCGATGTGGGGAAAGTGCGTATCGGGGTTGCTTCGAGCGACCCGCACGGGATGCTGGCCACCCCGGTGAGCACGATTGCTCGAGGCGATGGTGATATCGCTCGGATCCTGGCCGAGGCAACCGAGCGTTCCGTGGTCGAAATCGTGATCGGGCTGCCACTCGCACTGTCGGGAGCCGATTCGGCCTCGACCCGGGATGCGCGAGACTTCGCGTTGCGGGTGGCGATGAGCGGCGACATCCCGGTACGGATGGTCGACGAACGGTTATCCACAGTGTCGGCGACCCGCGCGTTGCAAGCGTCAGGTCGCAACTCGCGCCGGTCGCGGTCCGTGATCGACCAGGTTGCGGCCGTGATAATTTTGCAGCATGCCCTCGACGTCGAGCGCACCGGTGGAGCACTGCCGGGAGCGGTTGTCGTCTCCCCCGAAGGACGGTAACCGTGGCCGATGATCCGAGCTGGGATGAGATCTTTTCGTCACAACCCCCGTCCGGCGGCGGTGCTACCGACGCGCCACCGCCAGCTGCTTCAGCTCCGAAGAGCCGCCGGGAAGCCCGAGGATCGGCGGCCACCACACACAATGCCTCCCACAATGCAGCCCGCGATCGAGCCGCGACCCGGCGAGGACACTCTGGCCGGGTTGACGAGCATGGCCTCGTGCGGCGCAAGAAACCCCGCCGGAGCCTCGCGTGGCTCTGGGTGTTTCTCTCCATCATCGTGGTGCTCGGGGTCGTGTCGACGGCGGTGTGGTTCACCTTCCAGCCCCAGATCCAGAAGGTCCTCGGGGTGGAACCGCCGATCGACTACACCGGTGGCGGCAGCGGAAAAGTCGTCGTGACCATCGAAAACGGCCAGGTTGGCGGGGACGTTGCCAAGACACTTGCGGTTAGAGGCGTGACGAAGACTACGACGGCGTTCTACAAGCTTCTGCTTGTGCAAGTCCCGCAGGTGACCTTCCACCCTGGTAGCTACCAACTCAAGAACCGCATGAGCGCCAAGGCCGCCCTTGCGGCGCTCGTTGACCCGAAGAATAGGGTATCGACCCGCGTCTCGTTTCCCGAAGGAATTACCGTCAAGGGCATCATCGCGAAGCTTTCCAACCTCAGCGAAAGCACGGGGGTCACCAAGGCCCAGCTTGAAGCCGCGGCCGCGGACTATACGTCATTCGGGCTCCCCGCGGCGGCCCCGAGCCTCGAGGGCTATCTCTTTCCGGCGACCTACTCGTTCGAGCCGGGCCAAACAGCCCACCAGATCCTCCAGGGCTTCGTGACCGAGATGTTCACGCGGCTGGATGCGGCGGGCGTCGCCGTTGCGGACCGGCACAGGGTGCTGACGCTCGCAGCCCTTACGCAAAAGGAGGGTGGTCCCGTCGCGGACTTCCCGAAGGTCTCCAGGGTTTGGGATAACCGCATCGCGAAAAGCATGAATCTGCAGTCGGATGCGACGGTGGCCTACGGCGCGGGGTCGACGAGTATCAACACCACGCCCGCCCAACGCGCCGATAAAGGCAACCGATACAACACCTATGCCAACCAGGGCCTGCCGATCGGACCGATCTCGAATCCCGGAGAAAAGGCGATCGAGGCGACGCTTCATCCCGTGGACGGCACCTGGCTGTACTTCGTGGTTGTGAACTGCTCAACGGGAGAGACGGCGTTCTCCGATACCTTCGCTCAGCACCAGGCTGCGAACGCACAGCTCGGCGCCTGGCTGAAGGCGAACCCGGGCGGGTGCAATTAGCTGCATGGTGACGAGACTCGCCGTGCTCGGATCTCCGATAGCTCACTCGAAATCCCCTGCCCTGCACAGCGCCGCCTATCGAGTACTCGGACTCGATTGGCGCTACGAGGCGATCGAGGTCGCGCCGGCCGGCCTCGAGGACTTCATCAGGTCTCGTGGAGTTCAGTGGCGCGGACTGTCCCTGACGATGCCGCTCAAGCATGACGTGCTGCCCCTGCTCGACTTCGCGGACCCGGTGGCCGCGCTCAGCGGAGGAGCCAACACGGTGTTATTCCGCCAAGGCGAGGGCGGGCCGACCCTGCACGGCTTCAATACGGACGTGTTCGGCATTGCCGAAGCATTTCGCGACGCCGGCGTCGCGCGCCTCTCTACGGTGCGGATGCTCGGAGCGGGCGCGACCGCCGCATCGGCTCTCGTCGCCGTTGCCCAACTCGGTGCGGATCGCGTTCTCGTTTCGGCCAGGTCAGAGATCAAACTCGTTGTACTGGTGGAACTCGGCCGGCAGCTCGGTGTCGACGTGCGCACGGCGCGCTCGGACAGCGTCGACGGCGGCATCGTGCCGGATGCGGTGATCAGCACCCTGCCCGGCGGGGCGGATCATCCGTATCGATTCGATGCCTCGACCCGAGAGTCCTCGGTACTGTTCGACGTGGCCTACGACCCGTGGCCCTCGCCCCTTGCGGCGAGTTGGCTCGAAGCCGGTGGCCGAGTGATCCCGGGTATCGAAATGCTGGTGAACCAGGCCCTCATGCAGGTGCGGATCTTCGTGGGGGGCGGGGTCGATCGCATCCTCCCGCGCGAGGAGGCGGTGCTTGCGGCGATGCGGGAATCAGTCGGGCTTTAACCGCAGGGTCGCTCGTCTGCCTTTGCCTATTTGACTCGAGATGCAGCGAATGCGGTGTCGTGGGCGTCCGCAGCGACCAAGCATCTTCGTCTGCTGTGGGAGGATTCTCTTATGCTTCGATGGTTGACCGCAGGGGAATCGCACGGTCCCGAACTGATCGCTATTCTTGAGGGTCTCCCGGCCGGAGTGCCGGTGTCGATGGCGGCCATCCAGGCTGACCTGCACCGCCGAACACTCGGCTATGGGCGCGGAGCGCGCCAGAAGTTCGAGCAGGATGCGCTGACCATCAGTGGCGGCATCCGCTTCGGACTGTCGATGGGGAGCCCGGTCGCGCTACGGATCGGTAATACCGAGTGGCCGCGCTGGGTCGAGGTGATGAGCGCAGAGCCGGTAGACCCCCTGTCGCTGCCGAAGGGTCGTGGTGCGCCGCTCACCCGTCCGCGGCCCGGTCATGCTGATCTTGTCGGGATGCAGAAGTACGGCTTCGAGGAGTCTCGGAACGTGCTCGAACGGGCGAGCGCCCGGGAGACTGCGGCAAGGGTCGCGCTCGGTGCCGTTGCCCGGGCGTTCCTTGGTGAGCTGGGTATCCACCTGGTGTCGCACACCCTCTCGATCGGAGCGACGCGGGTTCCTGACGGATCGGCGCTTCCCGGTATCGCGGATGTGCCGGCGCTGGACGCCGACCCCTTGCGCTGTTTCGACCCCACGACCTCCGCGCTCATGGTGGCCGAGGTGGATTCCGCACACGAGGATGGCGACACCCTCGGGGGTGTCGTCGAGGTGCTCGCCTACGGACTGCCTCCCGGCCTTGGCTCCTACACGCACTGGGACCGGCGGCTCGACTCCCAGCTCGCGGCTGCGCTCATGGGCATTCAGGCCATCAAGGGCGTCGAACTCGGAGACGGATTCCTCACCGCAACGCGACGCGGCTCAGAGGCCCACGACGAACTGTTCCAGAGCGTCGACGGGATCACCCGATCGAGCGATCGCGCCGGCGGAACCGAGGGAGGCATGAGTACCGGAACGGTCCTGCGGGTGCGCGCGGCGATGAAACCGATCTCGACAGTGCCCCACGCCCTCCGAACGGTCGACATCGCCACCTCGGCGGCGGGCGAGGCCCACCACCAGCGATCGGATGTCTGCGCCGTGCCTGCCGCCGGAGTCGTCGCCGAAGCCATGGTCGCCCTCGTACTCGCAAACGCCGTTCTTGAGAAGTTCGGCGGCGATTCGGTGGTCGAGACAAAGCGCAACCTCGACGGCTACGTCGCCGCGATCCCGGCCAACCTCGCCACGGCCTCCGAATCCGATCTCCTGCTCGGCTCATGATCGATCGCACTCCCGAGCCCGGACAACCGCACCTTGTCCTGATCGGGCCTCCGGCGGCGGGAAAGACACGACTCGGGAAGAGGATCGCCCGGATCCTGGGGGCATCGTTCATCGACACCGACCGTCGGATCGTGGCACGGCATGGGCCGATCGCCCAGATATTCAGCGAATACGGTGAGAAGTACTACCGCGCGCTCGAGCGATCGGAAGTGACGAAGGCGCTGGGGGAACGCGCGGTCGTGGCGCTCGGCGGAGGCGCGATCATCGATCCGCTCACCCAGGCAGACCTCGTAGCCCATCGGGTTGCGCTCATCACCGTGAGTTCCGATGCGGTCGCCGCGCGGATTCTCGACAGTAAACGTCCCCTCGTGTCGGGTATCGACACCTGGTCGGAATTGGTCGCCTCCCGACGCGAGATCTACGAACGGCTCGCCACTCGCACCTGGGACACCTCTCACCGGCCGATCGATGAGATCGCCAGCGAGATCGCGGGCTGGATCATCGAAGTGACTCCGCCAAAGTGACTCCGCCAAATTGACTCCGCCAAATTGACTCCGCCAATTGACTCCGCCGAATGAATGAGGAGCTGCCATGAGCACAACAACCATCACCGCGATGGGTGTCGATCCCTACGACATCCTCGTGGGCCGCGACATCCTCTCCACACTTCCCGCGTTGATCGGTTCGAACGCTCGCAAGGTGCTCATCGTGCACCCGGCGACACTCGGTGCGCGCGCTGAGGGCTTGCGGGAGGCGCTCAGCGCCGACTATGAGGTACTTCTTGCCGAGATTCCGGATGCCGAGACTGGCAAACGCGTCGAGGTCGCGGCGTTCTGCTGGCAGGTGATGGGACAGGCAGATTTCACCAGAACCGACGTCGTGATTGGATTCGGTGGGGGAGCGGTCACTGATCTCGCAGGGTTCGTTGCGGCGACCTGGCTGCGTGGCATCCGCCTGGTAAATGTTCCGACGACGCTGCTGGGAATGGTCGACGCGTCGATCGGCGGCAAAACCGGTATCAACACCAACGAGGGCAAGAATCTTGTCGGAGCCTTCCACGCCCCGGCCGGCGTGGTCGTCGACCTCGATACGCTTGTCGGGCTCAGCCAGATGGAGATCCTCGCCGGCTTCGGGGAAGTGGTCAAATGCGGCTTCATCGGGGAGCCGGAGATCCTCGACATTATCGAGCGGAATGTGGATGTCGCGACCGATTCGACATCCGAGGAGTTCCGCCGAATGGTCGAGCTCTCGATCGGGCTCAAGGCAAGGGTCGTGAGCGAGGACTTCAAGGAGAATGGGCTGCGGGAAATCCTGAACTACGGCCACACCCTTGGCCATGCGATCGAATATGCGGAGCGGTTCCAGTGGCGCCACGGGGCCGCCGTCGCGATCGGAATGGTCTACGCCGCGGAGCTGGCTCGGCTCACCGGGCGACTGCCGGATGTCGTGGTTGACCGGCACCGCAGCATCCTCACCTCGCTACAGCTGCCGATTTCTTACCCGGCCGGACGGTGGCAGACGCTGCTCTCGGTGATGAAGCGCGATAAGAAGGCCCGTGGAGCGCTGCTGAGATTCATCGTGCTCGACGACATCGCGAAGCCGACAGTGCTTACCGGGCCCGACGAGAGCCTGCTGTTCGCGGCGTACCAGGAGATCGGCTCGTAGGCTCAGCGGAGTCGAGCCGTCAAGTGGAGGTCTGCAACACCCTGCGCGCCCGCGTGTGACACGCGCGCCGGAAGGTGCGGGCGCGGGTGGCACTCGAGGGGGCGGAGGTGCGGAAAAGCGGTGCCTGGTATTCGCCGAGACTCTCAGGATCCGCGTCGGGCATCCCCTCAGCCCAGCGACCGCTAAACTCGCTCGCATGGTGAGCATCCTCGTTCTCAACGGCCCGAATCTCGGCCGCCTCGGAAGCCGCGAACCGGATGTCTACGGCAGCGGCACCCTTGATGACCTGCGTGTCGCGTTGGATCGTGAGGCTCCTCCCGCCCACGCGATCGATCTTCGCCAGACCAACGACGAGGCCGAGTTGATCGCCTGGCTCTATGAGGCCGTCGATACCGCGAGCCCGGTCATCCTCAATCCGGCCGCCTTCACGCACTACTCCTACGCGCTACGGGATGCCGTGGCGCTGGTCACCAAGGCCGGGTTGATCCTGGTGGAGGTGCACATCTCGAACCCCCACGCCCGGGAGGAATTCCGCCATAACAGCGTGATTTCGGGGGTGGCGACCGGGGTGATCGCCGGATTCGGATTCGACTCGTATCTGCTCGCGCTCGACGCGATCAACCGCAAACTCGGCTGAACCGGTAGACTCGCTAGCTGGTTTCCCCGCGCGGGATCGCTGATTCTCTTCACCCTCAGATCGAACGGATTTACAGTCATGGCCTCAACCGCTGACATCAGGAACGGCGTCGTTCTCAACATGGACGGCCAGCTCTGGACCGTGATCGACTTTCAGCATGTGAAGCCGGGCAAGGGTGGCGCCTTCGTTCGTACCAAGGTCAAGAACGTGATGAGTGGCAAGGTCGTCGACCGCACTTTCAACGCCGGCGCGAAGATCGAGACCGAGACTGTCGATCGCTCCGAGTTTCAGTACCTCTACGCCGACGGCGAGAACTACGTGTTCATGGACGTCGGAAACTACGACCAGATCACCCTCACCGCAGCACAGGTCGGGGATGCGGTCAACTTCATGCTCGAGAACCAGAACGTGACGATCGCGCTTCACAACGGCGACCCGCTCTATGTGGAGCTCCCGGCATCCGTCACTTTGGAGATCACCTACACGGAGCCCGGACTCCAGGGTGACCGTTCGACCGGCGGTACGAAACCCGCGACAGTGGAGACCGGCTACCAGATCCAGGTGCCGCTTTTCCTGGAGCAGGGAACCAAGGTGAAGGTCGACACGCGCGACGGCAGCTACCTGGGTCGCGTCAACTAGTGGGTGCGCGAACCAAGGCGCGCAAGCGCGCGATCGATCTGCTGTACGGAGCTGACCTGCGCGAAATCTCGTTAAACGCGGCGATCGCGCTCGAGGCGGATCGCGCGAAGAGCGAACCCGACCGCTGGAACTCCTGGGTCTACGCCCGCACCATCGTGGAGGGGATCGGCGAGCACGGCGATGAGATCGACGAGCTCATCGAGACCTACGCGCAGGGCTGGACAATCAACCGTATGCCGGTAACCGATCGTGCGATCGTGCGCATCGGCATCTGGGAGCTGCTCTTCAACGATGAGATCCCCGACAGCGTGGCGATCTCCGAGGCTGTTGAAGCGGCCAAGTCGCTGAGTACAGCGGATTCCGCCGGGTTCGTCAACGGCCTGTTGGGACGGATCGCCCAGACCCGCGCTTAGCGTTTGCGGGCCCGTTCACTGGATGGGTGCTCACGGCGCTGCGGATGGCGACTGCCGGAATATTTCGCTTCGTTACCCTTCGGTTCGATTCGGGAGGACCGGAACCGTAGCTTCATAGGGTGACTGCTTCTTTTCCCGCTCGCCCCGTCAGCGCCCCTGCGCTTTCGGTGTCGCTCCGCGGAGTCAGCCGGTCCTTCGCCGCATCCGAACGCGGGATTCCTGCTCGGCAAGTTCTCACCGATGTGACGCTCGAAATCTCTCCCGGCGAGATCGTGGCGCTCATCGGTCCCTCCGGTTGCGGAAAGTCGACCCTACTCCGGCAGGTCATCGGGCTGGATTCACCCAGTTCCGGCGAGGTGCGCATCGACGGTAGCGCGCTCGTCGGCATCGATCAACGCTGCGCCATCGCGTTCCAGGAGCCGCGGCTCCTCCCGTGGCGTTCGATCGTCCGAAACGTCGAAATCGGTTTACCCCGCGGTACGGATCGCGCTAGCGGAAACTCCAGGGTCACAGAGCTCCTTCATCTCGTGCAGCTCGAAGAGTCGAGTCAACTTCGCCCTCGCCAGGTTTCCGGCGGAATGGCACAGCGGGCGGCTCTCGCCCGAGCCCTCGCTCGCGGTCCCGGTGTGCTCGTGCTCGACGAACCATTCGGTGCTCTCGATGCGCTGACTCGGCTCACCATGCAGGATCTCCTCCTCGACATTCATGCCGCGGAACCGGCGACGATCATTCTGGTCACACACGATGTGGACGAGGCGCTCTACCTCTCTGACCGCGTTGTGCTCCTCGGCCAGGCCCCGGGGACGGCCCCTGGCAGCGGATCCGGCATCGTACGAATCGTGGATGTGCCGGGCGCCAGGCCTCGAGATCGCGCGGATGCCCGGCTCGCGCGCATCCGCTCTGAACTTCTTGAAGGCCTGGGTGTTGAGCGTCATCACCAGGTCATTCCGCAGCCCACCTGAGCAAAAAAGCACTCACTCTTCCCGCCCGATTACAGAGGAAAACAGCATGCATAAGAAAATCATTGGTTTCGTGGCCCTTGCCGCCACGGTCGGCCTTCTGCTCGCCGGCTGTGCCGGGGAGGGCTCTGCTTTAGTGCCGAAATCGACAGCGGCACCCACTGTGGAGAAGTGGAGCGCTCCCGTGCTCAACATCGACTTTGCGACGTACAACCCGCTGAGCCTGATCATCAAAAACAAAGGCTGGCTCGAGGCCACACTCGGCGACAAGGTGAAGGTGAACTGGGTTCAGTCGGCTGGTTCGAGCGCGGCGAATCTCGCCTTGCGTTCCGGTGCAATCGACATCGGCTCGACCGCTGGATCGGCTGCCCTCCTCGCTCGCTCAAACGGTTCCCCGATCAAGACGATCGACGTCTACTCGCAGCCCAACTGGGCTGCGATCGCCGTGCCCAAGGGTTCAACGATCAAGTCGGTTGCCGACCTCAAAGGGAAGACGATCGCGGTAGCCAAGAGTACCGATCCGTATTTCTTTCTTCTCCAGTCGCTCGAGAAGTTCAAGGTACCGCTCGACTCGGTCACCATCGTGAACCTCGCCCACGCTGACGGGAAGGCTGCTCTTGAAAGTGGTCGGGTCGATGCGTGGTCCGGTCTTGATCCGCTTCTGTCCGCCAGCGTCGTGACCTCGGGATCGTCGGTGATCTACGACAACCCCTCCTTCAACAGCTACGGTTTCCTGAACGCCACCGAGTCGTTCATTTCCCGGTCTCCTGATCTGGCGCAGCTAGTTGTCAACGCCTACGAGAAAGCCCGTGCGTTCGCGGTCAAGGATCCGTTGGCAACGGCGACGATCCTCTCCACCGTTGCCGCCATCAGTCCGTCGATCGCCACCAACGTCATTGAGAACCGCAGCAAACTCGACATCTCCCCGATCCCGGGCGCCCGCCAGACCGCGGTGCTCAAGGTCATCGGACCGGTGTTCGTCCAGTCTGGGGATGTCGCCAATCAGGGTCTGATTGACGCTGCCCTGAAGAGCCTGTACGAGACTTCCTTCGCGAAGAAAGCCGATCCGTCGGCTCTGAAATAGCGGTGGCAATCCGATCGAACAGCGAAGCGGATGTCGCCGCAAACGAGGCCGCTACGGTGCTGCAGTCTGCACCAGAGTTCGAACACTCGGTCGAGGGTACGGCGCTCGCCCCGCCCATCCGCCGCACTCAAAAACGGCCACGCTGGTTCACATTTCTGGTCGGTGCGGTTGTGCCGGTTGCTCTCATCGTCTTCTGGCAGTTGCTGTCAACATCCGGGATCATTCCGGCCTATCGTCTCCCTACCCCGATCTCGGTGTGGGAGGCGGGTGTCGACCTGTCCGCGCGCGGACTGCTTCTGCAGGACGTGGCGATCTCGACGCAACGGGTACTTTTGGGTTTCTTCTTAGGATCGATCAGCGGGCTTGCCGTCGGAGCAGTCATCGGGCTGTCGCGATGGGCGAGCCTGCTGGTCGCCCCGACAGTGGGCGCGTTCCGGGCGGTGCCCTCACTGGCGTGGGTGCCGCTGCTCATCCTGTATCTCGGTATCCACGAGGACTCCAAAGTCTTGCTGATCACGATCGGTGCGTTCTTTCCGGTCTACACAACAGTCTCGGGGGCGCTTCGCCATGTCGACCATCAGCTGGTCGAGGTGGGACGAGCATTTGGCCGCAGCCGGATGAACCTGCTGCTGATGGTGCAGCTCCCGGCGATCGTGCCGACTGTCGTTTCGGGTCTCCGGCTTGCCCTCGCACAATCGTGGCTCTTTCTTGTCGCGGCCGAGTTGATTTTCTCATCCATCGGTCTCGGCTTTCTGCTCAAGGAATCCCAGGACAACGGACGCATCGACCGATTGTTCCTCGCGATAATTCTTCTCGCGGTCCTCGGCAAGCTGACGGATGCCCTCATCGGTGTGCTTGAGCGGTCCCTACTGCGCCGATGGAGCTGATATTCCGGTGGAATTGGTGAGGCTCGGGAGGCTCATGGGGTTCGGCGAAAAGGTGGAGTGGGGCAGCTCGGCTGAGGATGATCCGTGGCCGGTGTTGAGTTGCCCCACTCCCTGTCTTCCTGTCTTCCTGTCTTCCCGTCCGCCCGTCTTCCCGTCCGCAGCGCGGGAGGGAAATCTGTTGCAGCGGCGAAAATTTCCCTCCTTCCGGTGTTGATTTACGAAAAGTCCCTCCCTCGCGGATGCAAAGTCGCGGCCCGTACGTGACGAGGAGGGCTGTGGGAGCTCGCACGCGCGTTCCCCGCGCCAGCCTCAGAGTGTGCCGTAACAGCGACCCCGGTTTCACCACGCTGACATACATCCGCCGCACCGGGCCAGTGGCGACCCGCTACAGTAGGAGCCACTAGACATCCTTAAATTCCGTCCGGAGAGGCGGGGAAGGAGGTCAGATTGCCCGCACGAACTGTGCTTCAGCAAGCTGATATCACCCGGGCGTTGACTCGGATCTCCCACGAGATCCTCGAGTCCAACCGAGGGCCTGAAAACCTCGTCGTAATGGGCATTCCTACTCGCGGGGTGGTACTCGCAGCTCGCATCGGTGCGATGCTCGCAGATATCTCGGGAACCGTGGTTCCGAGCGGGTCGCTCGACGTCACGATGTATCGCGACGACCTCGGCCGAAATCCCACCCGGGTGCCGTCACCGACCGAGGTTCCGCCCGGCGGCATCGATGGCAAGACTGTCGTGCTCGTCGACGACGTGCTTTATTCGGGCCGCACCATCAGGTCGGCCCTCGATGCGCTCGGTGCGATTGGGCGTCCGAGTATCGTTCGGCTCGCGACGCTCGTCGATCGCGGGCATCGGGAGCTTCCGATTCGGCCTGACTTCGTCGGCAAGAATCTGCCCTCGGCGACGAATGAACGAATCAACGTGCATCTGCTGGAGATCGATGGCGATGAGTTCGTGACGATCGAAGAGACCGAGGGAGGCGAGTGATGCGGCACCTGCTCAGCACTCGCGACCTCTCGCGGGACGAGGCGATCACCATCCTCGATGTGGCAGAGGACATGGCGGATGTCGCGGAGCGTGAGGTGCGCAAGGTCCCCGCCCTGCGTGGCAAGACCGTGGTGAACCTCTTTTTCGAAGACTCCACCCGCACGCGTATCTCGTTCGAAGCGGCCGCGAAGCGATTGAGCGCGGATGTCATCAACTTCAGCGCAAAAGGTTCGAGCGTCTCCAAGGGGGAGAGCCTCAAGGACACCGCACAGACTCTCGCCGCAATCGGAGCCGACGCGGTCGTGATCCGGCACGGGGCATCCGGGGCGCCATATGTGCTCGCGAATTCGGGCTGGATCGATGCCGCCATCGTCAACGCCGGAGACGGCACCCACGAGCATCCGACCCAGGCGCTGCTCGACGCCTTCACGATCCGCCGCCGCCTGCACGGCGCCGATTCTCGCGGACATGATCTTGACGGGGTATCGGTGACGATAGTCGGCGACATTCTGCACTCCCGGGTTGCACGGTCGAATACCTGGCTTCTCAGCACTCTTGGTGCGAGCGTCACCCTCGTGGCCCCGGCGACTCTTCTGCCGATCGGCGTCGAGAACTGGCCGGTCGAAGTGCGCTACGACCTGGACATCGCCCTGGGAGCGAAACCCGATGTCGTGATGATGCTGCGCATTCAGGGCGAGCGGATGCACGCCGCCTTCTTCCCGAGTGCACGGGAGTATTCCCGCATCTGGGGGCTCGACGACGAGCGGCTGGCCGTCCTCGCCGCCGATAGCATTGTGATGCACCCCGGACCGATGAATCGTGGTCTCGAGATCTCGGCGGCGGCTGCCGACTCGCCGCGCTCGACCGTGCGGGAACAGGTTGCCAACGGGGTATCGATTCGGATGGCCGTGTTGTATCTCACGCTGTCCGGCGAGGGAGGAAAGCAATGACCGAGACCATCCTGGTGAGGGCGGTGACTCTCGTGGACGGCACGAGCACCGACATCCTCGTGCGTGACAGTCGCATCGCCGAGCTTGGTCGCGCGATCTTCGCCTCGGCCGATCGTCTCATCGACGGAGCAGGCCTCATCGCCCTTCCCGGCCTCGTCGACCTGCACACCCATCTGCGGGAGCCCGGTTTCGAGCAGAGCGAGACCATATTCAGCGGCTCCCGCGCCGCGGCGATTGGCGGATTTACGGCGGTGCACGCGATGGCGAACACTTCGCCAGTGGCCGACACCGCCGGCGTGGTCGAGCAGGTGATGTCCCTCGGTGACCGGCATGGCTATGTGACGGTGCGCCCGATCGGTGCGGTGACCCGCGGTCTTGAGGGACAGCAACTCAGCGAGATCGGCGCGATGGCGAACAGCCGAGCCCAGGTGCGCGTGTTCTCTGACGATGGCAAGTGTGTCTCCGACGCCCTGCTCATGCGCCGCGCGCTCGAGTACGTGAAGACCTTTGGGGGAGTGATCGCCCAACATGCCCAGGAACCGCGGCTCACCGAGGGCGCCCAGATGAATGAGGGCACGCTTTCGGGCGAGCTGGGCCTCGCCGGTTGGCCCGCGGTCGCCGAGGAGGCGATCATCGCCCGCGATGTACTTCTCGCCCAGCACGTGGGCGCTCGCCTTCACGTCTGCCACCTCTCGACCGCCGGGTCCGTTGAGGTGGTGCGCTGGGCAAAGGCCCGCGGCATCGACGTCACCGCCGAGGTCACCCCGCACCACCTGTTGCTCACCGAACAGTTGGCGGTGGGCTATGACTCGCGGTATAAAGTGAACCCTCCGCTGCGCCGGGATGAGGATGTGCGGGCGGTGCGCGAGGGCCTCGCCGACGGCACGATCGACATCATCGCAACCGACCACGCGCCGCATCCGGTCGAGGCAAAGGACTGCGAGTGGGAGGCCGCCGCATTCGGTATGGTCGGCCTCGAGTCGGCCCTCAGCGTGGTGCAGGCCTCCGTGGTCGACACCGGACTGTTGGACTGGGCGGACATCGCCCGAGTTTTCTCGAAGACCCCGGCGGCGATCGGCCAACTCGCAGGGTATGCGCAGGGTATCGCGGTCGGCGCACCGGCATCCTTCACCCTCTACGACCCGAGCGTGAGCCGCGTATTCGAGGCGACGCAGTTGCGCGGCAAGGGAGTGAACTCGCCCTACCTTTCGACCACGCTTCCGGGACGAATCATGGCGACATTCCATCGCGGCTATGCCACGGTACTCGACGGTGAACTGGTGGATGCCGAGACGGTGGCAGCAGCAGCCCGGGCGCACGATCAGGCGGGAGTCGGCCGTGGATAGAACCACCTCGACGACGATCGTGATCGCCGTCATCCTGCTCGCGCTCGTTGGGATGGTCATCGGCTGGCGTGGGCGCCAGAAACGGCAGGCCCATCTGCCCCGACCGGATGCCGTTCCGGCGGACACCGGGGCGGAACTGTTCAGCGCCGATGCTTTCTACGTCGCCACGACGCTGGCCGACGACGAACTCAACCGAGTCGCGGTGTCGGGGCTCGGCTTCCGTGCGCGCGCCACCGTGACGGTCACGGCTGCGGGAGTCATCCTCTCGCTCGCCGGGACACCCGAGGTCTTCATTGCCCGGGCGGCACTTCGCACGATCGATCGCGCCACCTACACGATCGATCGCGTTGTCGAGAAGGGCGGTCTGGTGAGGCTCGCCTGGGCGCTCGGCGCGACACCCGTCGATAGCTACCTGAGACTCACCGATCCGGCCGATGCTACCGCGCTGATTGACGCGGTGAATCCACTCTTCCCCACTCCCGCTCCCCTGGAAGGCGATGCCACATGAAGCGTTTCGACCCCGCTGTTTTCGTGCTCGAAGACGGCACCCGCTACTCTGGCAACGCCTACGGTGCCCGCGGTACCACTCTCGGTGAGGCCGTCTTCGCCACCGGCATGACCGGCTACCAGGAGACGATCACCGACCCCTCCTACGCCGGCCAGATCGTGCTGATGACGGCGCCGCACATCGGTAACACCGGGGTGAACGACGAGGATCGGGAATCCCGTCGCATCTGGGTGGCCGGGTTCGCGGTGCGCGACCCCTCCCGCATCGTGTCCAACTATCGCGCCGCCGGCAGCCTCGACGATCAACTCGTCTCCGAGGGGATCGTCGGCATCAGCGGGATCGACACTCGGGCCGCGACACTGCACCTGCGCGATTCCGGCGCTATGCGTTCCGGCATCTTCTCCGGACCGGATGCCTCCCTCGATCCCGCCGAACAGCTGGCGATCGTTCGCGGGGGAGCGGAGATGGCGGGGCTCAACCTCTCCGCGCAGGTCTCGGTCACCGAGCGGGTCACGATCCCCGCCGAGGGGCAGCGGATCGGGTCGGTGGCAGTTCTCGACCTCGGCGTGAAGAACGCAACCCTCGGATACCTCTCCGCGCGCGGACTCGAGGTGCACGTTCTTCCCCAGGACGTGACGATCGACGAGCTCCTGGCCCTCGCGCCAAACGCGGTGTTTTATTCCAACGGACCGGGTGACCCCGCGGCATCCGAGACCCATGTCGCGCTGCTTCAGTCCGTGCTGCGCGAGGGACTTCCGTTCTTCGGCATCTGTTTCGGCAATCAGTTGCTCGGCCGCGCCCTCGGGCTCGGTACCTACAAGCTGCCCTTCGGGCACCGCGGCATCAACCAGCCCGTGGTCGATCGTGCCACCGGGCGGGTGGAAATCACCTCCCACAACCACGGATTCGCGGTGGACGCGCCCCTCGACGGGCCATTCGAGTCGCCCGCGGGCTTTGGCCGGGTCGAGGTGAGTCACGTCAATCTCAACGACAACGTCGTGGAGGGGCTCAACGCGCTCGACATCCCCGCCTTCTCGGTGCAGTACCACCCCGAGGCCGCAGCCGGTCCGCACGACGCCAACTACCTCTTCGACCGATTCCGCGACCTGGTCGTCGATCACCTGCACGAGACCTCCACCCCCGCCAGCGACCAGACGGAAAGTAACTAATGCCCAAGCGCGACGACATCAACTCGGTGCTCGTGATCGGCTCCGGCCCGATCGTGATCGGCCAGGCCTGCGAATTCGACTATTCGGGAACCCAGGCCTGCCGTGTGCTCCGTGAGGAGGGAGTTCGGGTCATCCTGATCAACTCCAACCCGGCCACGATCATGACCGACCCGGATTTCGCCGACGCCACCTACATCGAACCCATCACCTGGCAGGTGATCGAGACGATTATTGCGAAGGAGCGCCCGGATGCCATCCTGCCAACCCTCGGCGGACAGACCGCGCTAAACGCGGCCATCGATCTCCACCACCACGGCATCCTGGAGAAATACAACGTCGAGCTGATCGGTGCGAACTTCGAGGCAATCAACCGGGGTGAGGACCGCCAGATTTTCAAGCAGTTGGTTTTGGATGCTGGCGCGGATGTCGCCCGCAGCCACATCGCCCACACGGTCGCTGAAGCGATCGAGTTCGCGAAGGACCTCGGCTATCCGCTGGTGGTGCGCCCCTCGTTCACCATGGGCGGACTCGGGTCCGGTTTCGCCCACACCGAGAAGGAACTCGTGCGCATCGTGGGCGACGGCCTGCATCAAAGCCCAACCACCGAGGTGCTGCTCGAAGAATCAATCCTCGGCTGGAAGGAATACGAGCTCGAGCTGATGCGGGATACGGCGGATAACACGGTGGTCGTCTGCTCCATCGAAAACGTCGACCCGGTTGGCGTGCACACGGGCGACTCGATCACCGTCGCGCCGGCTCTTACGCTCACCGACCGCGAATACCAGAACCTTCGCGACATCGGCATCGACATCATCCGCGCCGTCGGCGTCGATACCGGCGGATGCAACATCCAGTTCGCCATCGACCCTGCCGACGGTCGCGTCATCGTCATCGAGATGAACCCCCGGGTCTCCCGCTCAAGTGCACTCGCGTCAAAGGCCACCGGCTTCCCGATCGCAAAGATCGCTGCGAAACTCGCCATCGGCTACCGACTTGACGAGATCCCCAACGACATCACCAAGGTCACACCGGCCTCGTTCGAGCCGACTCTCGACTACGTGGTCGTGAAGGTGCCCCGGTTCGCCTTCGAAAAGTTCCCGGCCGCCGACCCCATGCTTACCACCACGATGAAGTCGGTCGGTGAGGCCATGGCCATCGGGCGTAACTACTCGACGGCATTGCAGAAGGCGCTGCGCTCACTTGAGAAGCGCGGATCGAGTTTTCACTGGGACGGTGAGCCAGGGGATAAGGACGTTCTTCTCTCGGTCGCGGCGGTACCGACCGACGGCCGGATCGTCACGGTGCAGCAGGCACTGCGGGCCGGAGCGACAATCGAGGAGGTCTTCGACTCCACGAAGATCGACCCGTGGTTCATCGACCAGATCGTACTCATCAACGAGGTTGCCGAGGAGATCGGCTCCTCCCGTCTGCTGGATGCTTGGCTCTTTCGCCTCGCGAAGGACCACGGTTTCAGCGACATCCAGATCGCGGCTCTCCGCGGCCTGACCGAGGACGAGGTGCGCACCATCCGCCATGAGTTCGGGGTGCGTCCGGTATTCAAGACGGTGGACACCTGCGCGGGAGAGTTTCCGGCTCGCACTCCCTATCACTACTCGAGCTATGACCAGGAGACCGAGGTGAGGCCGAGCGATCGCCGCAAGGTTGTGATCCTCGGTTCCGGCCCCAACCGCATTGGCCAGGGCGTCGAGTTCGACTACTCCTGCGTTCACGCCTCCTTCGCCCTGTCGGATGCCGGCTACGAGACGATCATGATCAACTGCAACCCGGAGACGGTGTCGACCGACTACGACACGAGTGACCGGCTCTACTTCGAGCCGCTCACGCTCGAAGATGTGCTCGAGGTGATCCACGCGGAAAGTGCGAGCGGCGAACTCGTCGGCGTGGTCGTACAACTCGGGGGCCAGACCGCTCTCGGTCTCGCCAAGGGGCTCAAGGCGAACGGCGTCACGATTCTCGGCACCACTCCCGAGGCGATCGACCTCGCCGAGGAGCGCGGGCTGTTCCAGGGCATCCTGGATGCTGCGGGTCTGGTTTCCCCTCGAAATGGCACCGCGCACGACTACCGAGGGGCCGTCGCCGTGGCGGAGGAGATCGGATATCCGGTGCTGGTGCGGCCGTCGTACGTGCTCGGAGGTCGCGGCATGGAGATCGTCTACGACAGTCCGTCCCTCGCCGATTACTTCGAACGGGTGGCAGGCCAGGGCATCGTTGGGCCGGATCATCCGCTGCTCGTTGACAGGTTTCTCGACGATGCGGTAGAGATCGACATCGACGCGCTCTACGACGGTCACGAACTCTACGTCGGCGGCGTCATGGAGCACATCGAGGAGGCCGGCATCCACTCCGGCGATTCGAGTTGCACGCTGCCGCCGGTCACGCTCGGGCGCGACCAGATCGAGCGCGTGGTGGAGGCGACACACGCGATCGCCAGGGGCATCGGCGTGCGCGGGCTTATCAACGTGCAGTTCGCCATCGGGGCGGGAGTGCTCTACGTGCTCGAGGCGAATCCGCGCGCGAGTCGCACCGTGCCCTTCGTCGCGAAGGCTCTCGGCCTGCCGATCGCCAAGGCTGCCTCGCTGATCATGGTTGGACAGAGCATCCGCTCTCTCGTGGAATCAGGCATGCTTCCCGCTGCAGACGGATCCGTCGTGCCGATGGACTCGCCGGTCGCCGTGAAGGAGGCCGTGCTGCCGTTCAAGCGTTTCCGCACCACAGAGGGACTCATCGTCGACTCGGTTCTCGGTCCGGAGATGCGCTCCACCGGAGAGGTGATGGGCATCGACTCCAACTTCCCGAAGGCCTTCGCGAAGAGCCAGGAGGCCGCCTACGGTGGGCTCCCGACGAGCGGCAGCGTCTTCGTCTCGGTGGCGGATCGCGACAAGCGCGCGATCATCCTGCCGGTGCTGCGGCTGCAACAGCTCGGCTTCGAGATCCTCGCGACACTCGGCACTGCCGAGATACTCAGCCGCAATGGCATCGCTGCCCGCGTTGTGCGCAAATTCGACCATGGCGATGTGTCGGTGAAGGGAGAGCCTTCGATCGTCGAACTGATCAACCTGTCGCAGGTCGACATCGTGATCAATACCCCGAGTGGACGAAGCGCTCGCGTCGACGGCTATGAGATCCGGGCGGCCGCGGTCGCTGCTGATCTTCCGTTGTTCACCACGATCGCCCAACTCGGCGCGGCGGTCGCATCGATCGAGTCGATTCGCGACGGGTTCGAGGTGAAGTCATTGCAGGATTACGCGAGCGAGCGGGCTGATCGGCTGGCCGCTCTTGTCTAAACGGTCCGCAACATCTTTCGGTGAGCGTCTGGTCGATCAATTCGACATCTTCGGACAGTTGTGTGTTGGGATCGACCCGCACCCCTACCTCCTCGACCGGTGGGGACTTGCGGACGATGCTGCGGGTCTTCGTCAGTTCGGACTGTGCGTCGTCGAGGCTGCTGCCGGCCGTGTCGGAATTATCAAGCCACAGGTGGCATTCTTCGAAAGACACGGATCGGCTGGCTATGCGGCTCTCGAGACAATCCTCGAGTCGGCTCGCCAGGCGGGGTTGATCGTTATCGCCGATGCCAAACGTGGCGACCTTGGGACCAGCGTCGAAGCCTACGGGCAGGCCTGGTTAACGCCAGGCAGCGCACTAGAGGTTGACGCTCTTACGATCAGTGCATACATGGGCCTCGGTTCGATCGAGGCCCCGATGACCCTTGCCGAGCAGACGGGTAAGGGACTGTTCGTACTCGCAGCGACATCGAATCCCGAAGCATTCTCACTGCAGACCGCTCGCATTTCTTCCGGATCGCATGTCGGTCGGACGGTTGCGTCCAGTATCGTCTCAGGGGTGAGTGAGTGGAATGTGTCCCAGGGGTCGGCTGCAGCCGATCGCGAAGTGGGCTCGATCGGCCTGGTGCTCGGCGCAACGGTCGACTTCAGCGCATTCGAGCTTGATCTCGCCGTGATCGCCACTGCGCCGGCCTCACCGGTCCTTGCCCCGGGTTTCGGTCATCAGGGGGCCCGTTTTTCCGAGCTTGCGCATCGCTACGGTGCTGCCGCACCGACCACTATCGTGAGTGCGTCCCGAAGCATCCTCGACGCCGGTCCGGATGGCGTCGCCGACGCGATCCAGACTCAGGCAGCGGAGGTGTTCGCATGCCGCGGGTAGCTCCTCCCGAGGTCGACAGGGTCGCCGCCGCCCACGCAGCCGTCGCCGCCCGGCGGGCGCGGGCATCGGTCAAGCTGGCCGTTCATGACCGAACGCGCAGCGCCGTCGATGTTGTCGAAGCGGCGTGGGCCGATCCTTCGGCCACCGCCGAGGCGAGCCTGCGAGTGCGCGAACTGCTGACGAGCATCCCGACCCTCGGTCCCACTCGCACCTCCAAAGCAATGGAGCAGCTGGGAATCGCGGAATCCAAGCGCGTCGGCGGTCTCGGCGTTCGACAGCGGCAGAAGCTCGTGGACTGGTTGGCTCATCGCGAACATCGCGACACCCGCCACCAGGCTCGGCTCGTGGTGCTCGCCGGACCGACCGCGGTCGGCAAGGGCACGGTATCGGCGTACATCCGCGAAAACTATCCGGATGTTCATCTCTCGGTTTCTGCAACGACCCGCGCCCCGCGCCCCGGTGAGGTGCACGGAGTCAACTATTACTTTGTGAGCGACGCCGACTTTGATCGACTCATCGAGACCGGGCAGATGCTCGAGACCGCGACCGTGCACAATGCTTTCCGCTACGGCACTCCGCGAGCCCCCCTCGATGAGGCACTCGCTGCCGGAAAGAGCGTGCTGCTTGAGATTGATCTGCAGGGAGCGCGGTCGGTGAGAAAGCTCATGCCGGAGGCGGTGCTCGTGTTCCTCCTGCCTCCCACCTGGGAGGAACTGGTGAGGAGGCTCATCGGCCGAGGTACCGAAAATATTGTGGAACAACAGCGCCGACTCGAGACGGCCAAGGTCGAATTGGCCGCCCAGAACGAGTTCGATCACCGCATTGTCAACTCCGACGTGAGCGCCGCCGCCCGTGAAGTCGTAGACTTGATGGCAATCCCCAAAAACAACAGGAGTTTTACGCATGGTTGAACGCGCCAAAGGCATCATCGATCCGCCCATCGACGAATTGCTGTCGAAGGTCGACTCGAAGTACGCTCTGGTGATTTTCGCTTCCAAGCGTGCTCGCCAGATCAATGATTACTACGCCGATCTGCACGAGGGGAGCCTGTTCGACAATGTGGGACCGCTCGTGGACTCCACTATTGACGACAAGCCGCTCTCCGTTGCGATGCATGAGATCAACGAGGACAAGCTGGTCGTCAAGGCGCTCGCCGAGCCGGTCGAGTAACTTCCCTTGGGGCTTCTCGTATGAGCGGCCAGTTGAATATTGTCGTCGGCGTCACCGGCGGCATCGCCGCCTACAAGGCAGTGAATGTGATTCGCGGTCTGGTGCTCGCCGGACACAATGTTCATGTTGTGGCAACAGAGGGCGCGCTTCGCTTCGTCGGCAAGCCGACACTCGAAGCCATCAGTCGAAACATCGTGCACACCGATCTTTACGAGGGTGTTGCTGAGGTTCGGCACGTGGCCATCGGCCAGGCGGCCGACCTGATTGTGATCGCTCCAGCGACCGCGAACACCATTGCAAAGCTGGCTGTTGGCCTCGCCGACGATCTGCTGGGCAACACCGTGCTTGCGAGTCGGGCGCCGGTGGTGATCGCCCCGGCGATGCACACCGAGATGTGGCAGCACCCGGCGACCGTGCACAACATCACTGTGCTCCGCTCCCGCGGAGTCACCGTTGTCGGGCCTGCCGTCGGGCAGCTCACCGGAACAGACTCCGGACCCGGTCGACTCGAGGAGCCGGACGAAATCGTGCGCGCTGCGCTTGCGGTGATTGCGCCCAAGGACCTCGCGGGCCATCGAATCCTGGTCACCGCCGGAGGCACCCGCGAACCGCTCGACCCGGTGCGCTTCCTCGGCAACCGTTCGAGCGGTAAGCAAGGGATAGCATTTGCGCTTGCGGCCGTTGCCCGCGGCGCCGAGGTTACCCTCATCGGTGCCAATCTCGAGGTCGCGGCTCCGGGCTCGATGCGTGTGCGCCATGTCAGCTCAACGCTCGAACTCGCAGCGGCGGTAGAGGATGCCGCCCCCGACGTCGATGTCGTGATCATGGCGGCAGCGGTAGCCGACTATCGCCCCGCGGTGATCGCCGAGTCGAAGATCAAGAAGGAACTCGCTGGCGACCGGTTAACGCTCGAGCTAGTGAAGAACCCCGACATTCTCGCGCGCCTCGCAGAGGCTCGTCGGCCCGGCCAGGTGATTGTTGGGTTCGCCGCCGAAACGGAACAGGATGCGGATGCGCTGCTCGCGCTCGGTCGCACCAAGATCGCTCGAAAAGGATGTGACCTACTTGTCCTCAACAGAGTGGGCTGGACAGAGGGTTTCGGAGCCGATAGCAACAGTGTCATCGTGCTGGATAGGCTCGGAGATATAGTGATGGAGGCATCCGGGAGCAAGCAATCGGTGGCCAACCGCACCCTTGATGCCGTGGCCGCTCGCCTCGCCTGACTTCAGACCACGGTGGTCACTCGGCCCCCGATTCACCTTCACTCTGTTTCACCTTCACGCTGGGAATACCATGAGCGCAGCATCCACCACGCCCCTTCGTCTGTTCACCTCGGAGTCGGTGACCGAGGGTCATCCCGACAAGATCTGCGATCAGATCTCAGACAGCATCCTGGACGCCCTGCTCTCCGTCGATCCCCATAGCCGGGTCGCTGTCGAGACACTGGTCACGACGGGTCTCGTGCATGTGGCCGGGGAGGTCTCGACGTCGGGCTACGTCGATATTCCCCTGATCGTGCGAGATCGCATCTGGAACATCGGGTATAACTCGTCCGACGTCTGGTTCGACGGGCGGTCCTGCGGTGTCTCCGTGTCGATCGGTGGCCAGTCGCCGGATATCGCCCAGGGGGTCAACGACGCCTTTGAGGCCCGTGAGGAGTCGAGTATCGATGATCTCGACCGCCAGGGCGCGGGCGACCAGGGCATCATGTTCGGCTATGCGACCACCGAGACGCCGGAGTACATGCCCGTGCCGATCTGGGTCGCCCATCGACTGGCGGAACGACTCGCTGAGGTTCGCAAATCCGGCATGGTCGATTACCTTCGTCCCGACGGAAAGACCCAGGTGACGGTCGGCTACGACGGGATAGTGCCGCGCACCGTTGATACCGTGGTGCTCTCGACCCAGCACTCGCCTCGCGTGAGCACGGAGATGTTGCGCGCAGAGATCGAGGAGCTCGTGATTCGACCGGTGCTCGACCGTGTCGAACTCGACACTGTCGATCCGCGCGTGCTCATCAACCCGACGGGCCGTTTTGAAATCGGCGGGCCCCAGGGGGACGCCGGGCTCACCGGCCGCAAGATCATCGTCGATACCTACGGGGGAGCGAGCCGCCACGGCGGAGGTGCCTTCAGCGGCAAGGACCCCTCGAAGGTCGATCGCTCGGCCGCCTACGCCATGCGCTGGGTGGCCAAGAACGTCGTCGCGGCTGGCCTTGCTGATCGCCTCGAGGTTCAGGTGGCCTATGCCATCGGCAAGGCGGCTCCGGTAGGACTCTACGTCGAGTCCTTCGGCACGGCCCATGTCGACGAGGCCTCCATCATTGAGGCGATCCGCGAGGTGTTCGATCTTCGCCCCGCTGCGATCATCCGCGATCTCGACCTCCTGCGGCCGATCTATGCCGCAACATCCACCTATGGTCATTTTGGGCGCGAGCTGCCCGAGTTCACCTGGGAGAAGCTCGACCGGGTAGACGCCCTCCGCAGCCAGGCCGGACTGTAGATCCGGGTACCGCCCTCACCATGAACGACGGTTCGGGCGTGACGACGCCGAGGATTGCGCGGGTGCTCATTGACTCGCCGCTGCCACAACTCGACCGTCTGTTCGACTACAGCATCCCCGCAGCCATGGCGGAAGAAGCGTTGCCGGGCGTGCGAGTGCGGGTACCCCTTCGGTCGATTGGTCGCGTCGCCGACGGCTTTATCGTGGGGGTGGTCGGTCAGGGTGACTACGTCGGCACGCTGAGCGAGCTCGAAGCGGTGGTCTCTGCCGCCCGGGTACTCGCGCCAGAGGTCTGGACGCTGTCCCGACGTCTCGCCGACCGCGCCGCGGGCAGCGCGAGCGATATCGTGAGGCTTGCCGTGCCCAAGCGGCAGGTGCGCGTGGAAAAGGCTTGGCTGCTGGAGGCCGCAGCCGAGACATCCGGCCCCGTCACACCGATTCTGCTGACCGGATTCGATACCGATCGAATCGATCTCGCCCTGGCGACCGGCGGACGCCTCGCGGTGGATGCCGTGCCTCGCGTGGTCGAAGTCCGCTCGAGCGCGGATGCCCCATCAGAGTGGGTGGGACACTGGGCGGCCACCATGGCCGCGACCGCCACCCGCGCTCTGGCCGCGGGAGGGTCGGCGATTCTCGCCGTACCGGACTATCGGGACCAGGAGCAGCTGGTGGCTGCTCTGCGAGCTGTGTTGCCGGCGGATCGGATCGTTCATCTCGACGCGCGCCAGTCCAATCCCGATCGCTATCGGGCGCTGCTGGCCTGTCTCGGCGACACCCCGCTCGCGATCGTCGGAAATCGTTCGGTGCTCTACGCACCGGCGGTGACGCTCGGACTTATCGCGGTGTGGGACGAGGGCGATCCGCTTCACAACGAACCGCTGAGCCCCTACGTGCACGCCAGGGACATCGCACTGGTGCGCCAGGAACTGCAGGGCTGTGCGCTGCTCTTTCTCTCGCATGCGCGAAGCACCGAGGTGGAGAGGCTCGTCGAGGTCGGCTGGCTCGACGAACTCGCCGCCACGCGTCCCTTCGCTCCGAAGGTGCTTCCGACCGCCCAACAGCAGTCCCAGGATCGCCTTGCCGCCCAGGCCCGCATCCCCTCATCCGCCTGGCGAGAGGCCCGCTCGGCACTCGAACACGGTCCCGTTCTGGTGCAGGTGGCGCGGCCTGGCTACGCGCCGCGGCTGGCCTGCGCGAGCTGCGGCAACACGGCACGCTGCCAACGCTGTGAGGGGCCTCTGCGGCTGAAGACCGCGCGATCCACTCCCTCCTGTGCCTGGTGCGGCAAGCTGGCCACCGACTGGAGTTGCTCGAACTGCGCGGGCACCGGGCTCCGGCTGGTCGGCCAGGGCACCGGGCGCACCGCCGAGGATCTCGGCCGGGCATTCCCGGGCGTTCGGATCATCATCGCCGACGGTGACCGGCCCATCCTCACTGTCGACGCCGAGCCCGCCCTGGTCATCGCCACGCGCGGGGCCGAACCGATCGCTGCCGGGGGCTACCGGGCGGTGCTGCTCCTCGACGGGGAGCGGATGATTGCAAGGGAAAGCCTTCGTGTGGGAGAGGACTGCCTTCGCTGGTGGTCGAACGCGATCGCCCTTGCGGCTCCGGGGGCGACGACCGTACTGGTCGGAGTGGGGGGCGCCCTGGCATCCGCTCTCGCCACCTGGCGTCGTTCGGACTACCTGCGCGCTGAACTGAGTGACCGGCGCACGCTGCGCTTCCCGCCCGCGGTGCGCGTCGCCACTGTCACCGGGACGCCGGAGACCGTGCAGGCCGCGGTCGACATTGTGCGGGCCATCGACCGAGTCGATGTTCTCGGCCCGGTGGAGACCGCGGATGGGGCTGTTCGGGCGATCGTACGATTTGACTATGGGGAGGGTGCTGCCGTGGCGTCCGGACTGCGCGCCGAGGTGATCCGGGCCGCAACGAGCCGGCGGAAGCAGGCCGGCGGCGCAAACGGGCGGGTCCCGCTGCCTACACTGAGAGTGCGTTTCGACGACGCGCTGTCCTTTGACAGCGCCGAGTAACGCGTCAACCCCCAACGAACGAGTGCTTCTATGTCCGACCTGGTTATCGTCTTCGCGGGAAGCCCGGCCGCCGCGGTGCCGAGCCTCGAGGCGCTCGCGGCGAGTCGTCATGACGTCGCTGCGGTGCTCACGCGCGAGGATTCACCGCAGGGGCGTCGGCGCGAGCTCACCCCGACCGCGGTTGCCGCCTCCGCGACAGAACTCGGGCTTCCGATCATCCGGGCAAATCGTCTGGCCGGAGCAGCGACTGAGGCGGTCACGGCGCTTCGCCCCGACCTCGGGGTGATCGTGGCGTACGGCGGGCTCGTGCGCGAGCCGTTGCTCACCGTTCCGCGTCTCGGCTGGATCAACCTGCATTTCTCGTTGCTGCCACGCTGGCGTGGCGCAGCTCCCGTGCAGCGCGCGATCATCGCGGGGGACGAGGTGAGCGGAGCATCCGTCTTCCAGCTGGTTGCGGAGCTCGACGCTGGCGACGTGTACGGGCAGTTCACCCAGGCGATCGGTGCCAACGAGACGGCGGGACACCTGCTCGAGTCGCTGTCGGTCGGCGGCGCCGAATTGCTGGTGCGGGTCGTGAATTCCCTCGCCGATGGTGTCGCGCGTGCCGAGCCCCAGGTTGGAGACGTGACTCTCGCCCCGAAGCTGGATCTTCCGGACGCACGACTGGACTTTGGCCAACATGCGTCCACCGTGCTCGACCGCGTGCGCGGGGTCACCCCCGAGCCCGGGGCCTTCACCGTGGTAGACGAGATGCGGATCAAGATCCTTGAGGCCGTGATTGCGCGCGACGAACTGCGGCTGGCCACCGGGCAACTCGAACTCCGGGACGGCAGGGTAGTGGTGGGAACCGCGAGCGATCCGATTGAACTGGTGTCGGTGCAGCCGGCCGGAAAGAAGGCGATGAGAGCCGCAGACTGGTGGCGCGGTCGCCCGTCCGACGCCGGAACGCTGGCGAGATGAGCGACCGGCGACCGACTCGCGGCCCTCGCGCTGCTGCGCCGATCTCTCGAGTTCAGCCGGCCCGTCGCATCGCACTTGAGGTGATCATGGCGGTGCGGGAGACGGATGCCTACGCCAACCTCCTGCTGCCGGTGAAGCTGGAGCGGGCTCGGCTGAACCCCCAGGATGCCGCCCTCGCGACGGAGTTGACCTACGGCACGCTGCGCCAGCAGGGCTACTACGACGCGGTGATCGAACTCGCGGCCGGGCGATCGACCGACGAGATCGACTCCCCGATCCTCGACGTGCTTCGGCTCGGAACCCACCAGCTGCTTTCGATGCGGGTGGCGCAGCACGCGGCCGTCGATGAGGCGGTATCCCTTGCAAAAGAGGTAGGGTCCCGCTCGGCGACCGGATTCGTCAATGGGGTACTGCGAACCATCACGCGCAGCGAGCCGTCAGCCTGGCACGACCGGGTAATGGCGAAGCCGCGCAGCGACGACGAGCGCCTCTCGCTTGAGCACTCGCATCCACTCTGGATCGTGCGCGCCTTCCGCCAGGCACTGGCCGCAGAAGGTCGCGAAGAGGAGTTGGAAGACCTGCTGATCGCCGACAACTTCGCCCCGCGGGTGAGTCTTGTCGCGCTGCCAGGGCTCGCGACCATCTCGGAGATCCGGGGCACCCAGAAGGCGAAATATTCCCCGTACGCCGCGCTGAGCGACGGGGGAGACCCGGCGCTCTGGCCCGCCGTGCACGAGGGTCGTGCCCGGGTGCAGGACGAGGGATCGCAACTCGCCGCGCTCGCGCTCAGTCGCGCCCGGCCCGTAGTGGCGGGGGAGCGCTGGCTTGACCTGTGTGCCGGCCCCGGCGGGAAGGCTGCGCTACTCGCCGCCGAGGCGCGAGAGAGCGGAGCGATTCTCGTCGCCAACGAGATCACTCCCGCGCGTGCCGAACTGGTGCGAAGAGCGCTGGCCGTGTTCCCCGATCCGCCCCAGGTGCTCGTACAGGATGGCACCCTCTTCGGCGAGCGGATGCCGCAGCAGTTCGACCGCATCCTCCTGGACGCACCCTGCACGGGTCTCGGGGCGCTCCGCCGCCGACCGGAGGCGCGCTGGCGCAAGCAGCCGAGCGACGTCGCCGAGCTCAGCGGGTTGCAGATCGCGCTCCTCGAGTCGGGGCTCGCGGCGCTGAAGCCCGGCGGAGTCCTTGCGTATGTCACCTGTTCGCCGCATCTGGCCGAGACGAAGGTCATCGTGGAGACGGTGCTGAGGCGCACCGAGGGCGTATCCCGTGTCGACACTGCCGCGGTTCTTGCCGGGGTTACCAAGCGCGAACTTGAGCTGGGGGAGTCCTCTGGCGACGGTCATGTTCAGCTGTGGCCCCACCGTCACGGCACCGACGCCATGTTTATCTGCCTGCTGGAGAAGTCCCTCTAGGCTGGCGCACGTGACCGTACGCATCAGCCCGAGCATCCTCACCGCCGATTTCGCCAATCTCGAGCACGAACTTGCTCGCATCGCGACCGCAGACCTGGTGCATGTCGACGTGATGGACAACCATTTCGTGCCGAACCTCACGTTCGGCCAGCGCATGGTGGAGTCGCTGCAGCGCGTCTCGCCGCTGCCGCTGGACATCCACCTGATGATCGACGATCCCGACCGCTGGGCGCCGGGCTACGCCGAGGCCGGAGCCTTTTCGGTCACCTTTCACGCCGAGGCGGTGGCCGATGCCGCGGCTCTCGCACGCCGCCTGCGAGACATCGGCGCCCGAGCCGGCATCGCGGTGAAGCCTGGCACCCCGATCGAGCCATACCTTGAACTGTTGCCGGAGTTCGACCAGGTGTTGGTGATGACGGTGGAGCCCGGCTTTGGCGGGCAGTCGTTCATCGACTCGACCATGCCAAAACTGGTGGCACTTCGCGCGGCGGTTGCGGCATCCGGGCTCGACATCTGGCTTCAGGTGGATGGCGGAATCACGGAGAGCACCATTGCGATCGCGGCCGATGCCGGTGCCGATACCTTCGTCGCGGGCTCGAGCGTTTTCAATGCGGGGGAGCCAGCGGAGCAGATCGCGCGGCTGCGGGCGGCAGCGGCAGCTCACGCTCACTGGCCCGTAGCACCTGCCGACTCTGCTTGAATTGGATCATGACTGAGTTCAACAAGACCAAGCCAGAGATCGAGTTCTACGAGGGCGACGCGCCCGTCGAGTTGGTGTCCATCGACATCGAACTTGGGAGCGGGGAAGAAGCCAAGGCCGGCGATAAGGTCGACGTGCACTATCTCGGCGTCGACTTCGAATCCGGCGAGGAGTTCGACTCCTCCTGGGGCCGTGGCCAGTCGGTGAACTTCCCCCTGCGCTCCCTGATCGCGGGCTGGCAGGAGGGCATCCCTGGCATGAAAATCGGCGGACGCCGCCAGCTCATCGTGCCGCCGGCCCTCGCCTACGGTGTCGCCGGCTCTGGGCACCAACTCTCCGGCCGCACCCTGATCTTCGTGATCGACCTGCTCGGCGTCAGCTGACCCAAGCTGAATCGCTCCCCGGCGTGCCGCGGTGCCGGATGCCGCGGGCTCTCGCGGCGGGGGATACGCGGTCTCGCGGCGGGGGATACGCAGTCTCGCGGCGCCATAAAGTTGCCCCGGCGGGGGATAAACCAACTCGCGGCGCCAGAAAGTCATCCCGGCGGGGGTTACGACTCCCGCCGCGAAGTGTTCTCTCCTCCGCGACCGAGCCGAGCGTCTCGCCCGTGACCACGCCCGGGCTCGTGCCCGCGGCCACGCCGCCCACCACCCACCTTCCGTTTTTGCGACCACCTCGGTGTTTACACACGGAGGTGGTCGCAAAAAGGGGAGATGGACTGCCGGGGGCCGGATCGGTGCCGGATGCCCGGCCGGGGTCACACCCAGGGAAGAGTGAGCGTATCGACGACCTCGCCCGCGCGCACTCCCTGCGGCGGAACGACCAGCACGCCCGCCGAATCTGCAAGCCCTCGCATCATGCCGGAGCCGAGCCAGGGAGTGGCCACCGCCTGCTGCTGCTGCAGGCGGAACGGCACGAGGATGCTGGTGCCGGCCCGGCCCTCGAGTGCCGCTGCGGAGGCGACGCGCCCAACCTCGGAGATCTGCCCTTGGAAGGCGGCCAGAAGCGGCATGCCGATTGTGAGCAGACCCATCATTGCGGCGAGCGGATTGCCCGGCAACCCGAGAAGCAACCGGCCGTCGGGCAGCCGGGCGAGCATGGTCGGTCCGCCGGGACGCATCGCGATCCGGGAGACCAGAAATTCGGCGCCAAGAGCGTGCAGCGCCGGCCGCAGGTGGTCTACCGCTGAGGAGCCGGTACCGCCGGTGGTGACGATCACCTCTGCCAAGCCCGGGGAGTCCCGCAGGGCCGCGACCGTGGCGTCGAATTCGTCGGGGATGCGACGCCGCGAGACGACCTCTGCTCCGAGCATCCGGAGCACGGTTGGAAGTTGGGGGCCGAAACTGTCCCGCACCCGTCCCGGCGAGGGAATTCCTCTCTCGTCGACTTCATCGCCCGTGAGAAGAACGCTCACCCGGGGGCGGCGGATCACCCCAATGGCATCGTGCCCACAGCCGGCGGCGAGGGCGACGTGTGCCGGGTTGAGGAGCGTTGTTGCGCTCACGACGAGTTCTCCCAAGCGCGCTTCCCCTCCGGCGGCACGGAGGTGCTGCCCGGGATGCGGTTCGCCGGTCGCGGAGACCGACTCGAGCCGCCCGGCGCGCACAGTGCCGCTCTCGCTGCGCAGGACCGCGTCTGTGCCGACCGGGATCACTCCTCCGGTCACGATGACGGCGGCCAATCCGGGTCCGAGAACCGGCCCGTCGACGAGCTGCCAGGGGCCCGCACCGGTGACCGCCCAGCCGTCCATTGCCGAGGAGGCGTAGTGCGGAACATCCGTCAGCGCTCGCAGGCCATGGGACAGAACACGACCGATACTCTCGTCGAGGGCGACAGTCTCTGTACCGAGGGCGGATGCTGCGGCCTCGGCGACGGCGCGCGCATCGTGCCACTCGAGCGAGTCAGTGCGACGAGCAGGGGTCACCGTTCGATGGATTTCGCGAGAGCCATCGTGGTCTTCGCAGCACTGGTGAACCCCGCGTTCCCTCCCCCGGAGGAAGCGGCGGCGACCCCGGCCGCATAGCCCACGAGATAGGTGGTCACGGGCGCCGCGGGGCGCATAATCGCGTGAGCGGCGGTGCCGGCGAGAGCAAGCACAGCGTCGATGTCGACCTCCACCCCCTCGATGCCGAGCGCCGCGCTGAGGCGATCGCTCCAGTCCGTGAGGGCGGCCAGTGTGGCGGTCTCGTCCTGGTCGCTCATGGGTAATCCTTTCGTGGGGAGCGCGGGCTCCGGTGCGGTCAGGGAGGGTGGCGATATTCCGAATCCAGCGGCATCCGTCCAGGTGTCGATGTCGTCGGTCGACCCGGGTGGTACGGGTACGTCGGCGAGGTCGAGAGGAGAAAGCAGCGCCCTCACGGACAGGTTCTGGATGTCAGACCCGCGCTCGCGCACCGCACAGGCGAGCGCCTCGGTGCGATACACCCCGAGCAGGGGCTGACGACGGCCCTCGGAGTCCACCGCGATGACGCCGTGCGGCCCATCGGTCGGTCGGGCGAGAAGTGTGCGCACCGCGGCGGCGCTGTGCGGGACATCGCACGCGAGCACAAGCACGAAATCAGCGGGTGGATTCGCGCTGAGGGCCTCGAGGCCCGCGGCGATGGCGGCGGCTGGACCTCCGAACGCCGGACTTTCCCTGGCTACTAACACTCCGGGGGGGACCGCAGGCGAAGGGCCGACCACAACGATGTCTCGGGAGTCGGCTGCCGCATCTATCGCGAGGGACAGTAATGATCGCCCCCCGACTACGAGTTCGGCCTTCGACGCGCCGTCGAGACGGGATGCTCGCCCCCCGGCGAGCACGATGGCGTCGAAGATCATGGGTCCAACTTTAGGTCTCGCGGTCCGGTCGCTGGGAAGCGAGTCGCAGGGAGGGTGCCGAGAGTCTGCCGATTCGCCGGGGGTGTCGTTGTTTACCGCCGCCGGTAATGCTACTCATGAGTATGGGCAGAATAACGGTTCGACGTCAGGTCACACGGGTAACGGTGGGGGAGGGGGCCGTTCGGAGAGAAGACGTGCTCGCCGTCGAGGAACCATTGGAAATCCGGGTCGGGGGAAAGGCACTCGCGATCACGATGCGCACGCCCGGTCATGATTTCGATCTCGCAGCGGGTTTTCTGGTCTCCGAAGGGGTCGTCTCGCGTGGCGACCAATTCGCCGCGGCCCGCTATTGCGCCGGGGCGACGGTCGGCGGGGAAAACACCTATAACGTGCTGGATGTGACTCTCGGCGCGGGCGTTCCGGCGCCAGATCCGAGTCTCGAGCGCAACTTCTTCACCACGAGTTCGTGCGGATTGTGCGGCAAGGCGAGTATCGACGCGGTGCGCACCCTCTCCGCGTACACGGTGGCCGACGATCCGCTTCGGGTCGACGCTGAGCTGCTCGCGACCTTCCCCGACCGGCTGCGGGCCGGCCAGGATGTTTTCGAGAAGACCGGTGGGCTGCACGCCGCCGCTCTGTTCGACGGCGCGACCGGCGAGATGCTCGTCCTTCGCGAGGATGTTGGTCGGCACAACGCCGTTGACAAGGTGGTGGGCTGGGCGCTCACCCAAAATATGCTGCCCCTGCGCGGAATGGTGCTGATGGTCTCCGGTCGAGCAAGCTTCGAACTCACCCAGAAAGCCTCCATGGCTGGCATCCCATTCCTCGCCGCGGTGTCGGCGCCATCCTCTCTTGCCGTCGAGCTCGGCACCGAGCTGGGGATGACCGTCGTCGGCTTCCTGCGCGGACCATCGATGGTGGTCTACAGCGGCGAGCACCGCCTCGAAACTACGGGAGACCCAGACGAACATCCACACGCGCACACAGACCAAAACACAATGAACCTAACTGAGACGGCGGCAATCCGATGACCAAGACTCCAATGGATGCGGACGCTGGTTATCCCGATCTGCACGTGGGTAAAGTGCATGACTGGGCTGTCGGAGTGCCGGCCATCCTCCACTCCATGGAGCCCGCGCTCCTGAAGATGGGCGTCGCCCGCACGGCGAAGCTTTTCACCTCGATGAACCAGAAGGACGGCTTCGACTGCATGAGCTGTGCCTGGCCCGATCCGGAACACCGGTCGGTCGCGGAATTCTGCGAGAACGGTGCAAAGGCCGTCACCTGGGAGGCCACCCCGATCACCGTGCCGACGAGCTTCTGGGCGGAACATTCAATCGACGACCTGCTGTCGCGGTCGGAGTACTGGCTCGGCATGCAGGGAAGACTCGTCGAGCCGGTCTACCGTCCTGCCGGCGCTGACCACTACGAACCGGTGTCCTGGGAACGTGCATTCGAGATAATCGCGACGAAGCTCAACGGTCTTACCTCACCCGACGAAGCCGCCTTTTATACGAGCGGCCGAACTGCCAACGAGACAGCTTTCGTCTATCAGCTCTTCGTGCGGGCCTTCGGCACCAACAACCTGCCGGACTGCTCGAACATGTGCCATGAGTCCACCGGGACTGCCCTCGGTGAGACCATCGGGATCGGCAAGTCGACAATTGCCTACGATGATTTCGAGAAATCCGATCTCGTGATCATCATGGGGCAGAACCCGGGCACGAATCATCCGCGCATGCTCACCGCCCTCGAAGCGGCGAAGCGCAACGGAGCGAGCATCGTTGCGGTGAATCCACTGCCCGAGGCCGGTCTCATGCGCTATAAGAATCCGCAGAAGGTTCGGGGGATCATCGGATCTGGCACGCCGCTGGCCGACCAGTTCCTGCAGATCCGCTCTGGCGGGGACATGGCTCTATTGCAGGCCGTCTCGAAGCGCGTGCTCGACGCGGAGACGGCGAAGCCAGGAACAGTGCTCGACCACGCCTTTCTCGACGAATTCACCCTCGGTCTCGATGCCCTCACCGAACATCTTGGCCACCTCGATGAAGCGACCGTGCTGCTCGCCACCGGCCTCACCTCGGCAGAGATCGACGAGCTTGCCGAGCGCTACATCGCCGCCGATCGGGTTATCATCACCTGGGCGATGGGTCTTACCCAGCACAAGAAGTCGGTCGACACCCTGAAAGATCTGATCAACCTGCTGTTGCTCCGCGGCAACATCGGCAAGCCCGGGGCCGGAGCATCCCCGATCCGCGGCCACAGCAACGTGCAGGGTGACCGCACCATGGGGGTGTGGGAGCAGATGGACGATGAGTTCCTCGACGCCATCGAGAAGGAGTTCTCGTTCGCACCGCCCCGGGCCCACGGCACGGATGCCCTCAAGGCGATCGAGGGGATGCAACGCGGCGAGGTGAAGGTCTGGTTTGCCCTCGGAGGCAATCTCGTCGCCGCAATCTCGGACACCGGTGCGGCCGAGAAGGCAATGCACGGCACCGAGATGACCGTGCAGATATCGACGAAGCTCAACCGCTCTCACGCGGTCATCGGCACGGAGGCGCTGATCCTGCCGACGATGGGCCGCACCGAGGTGGATCTCCAGGCCACCGGACCTCAGTTCGTCTCTGTCGAGGATTCTGTCTGTGCAGTGCACGGCTCCCATGGCCGGATCCCGCCGGTCGCTCCCGGCCTGCTGTCCGAGATCTCTATCGTTACCCGCCTGGCGCGGGCCGTACTCGGGGATTCCGTGCCCGTGGACTGGGCCGGATTCGAGGGGAACTACGACCTCATCCGCGATCACATCAGTCATGTCGTTCCCGGCTTTGAGAAGTTCAACGTTCAGGTGCGCCAAAAGGGCGGCTTCATCCTGCCGAATGGTCCGCGCGACTCGCGTACCTTTGCCACGAAGACCGGCAAGGCGATGCTCACCGTCAACGAGCTCGAGGCGCTCGAGCGGCCCGTCGGTCGACTGATTCTGCAGACTATGCGCTCACATGACCAGTTCAACACCACGATCTACAGCCTGAACGATCGCTACCGTGGCATCAAGAACGGTCGGGACGTGATCTTCGTGAACCCCGACGATCTGATCGAGCTGAATCTCGAAGACGGCCAGCGTGTCGACATCTTCAGCGAGTGGAAAGATGAGCCGGATCGCGTGCTGCGCGGCTACCGCATCGTTTCATATCCCACGGCGAAGGGATGCGCCGCGGCGTATTATCCCGAGGCCAATGTGCTGGTTCCACTATCGAGTGCGGCGGTGGGTAGCAATACCCCGGTGTCGAAGGCCGTCATCGTGCGCCTCGAGCCGGTGGCATCCGCTGGCACCCGGTAACCTTGCAGATGTGAAATCGTTCGACGACTTGTTTGCTGAGCTCAGTGAGAAGTCTGTGTCGCGCCCCGCGGGTTCTGGCACCGTTGCGGAGCTCGACGCCGGAGTTCACGCCATCGGTAAGAAGATCGTCGAAGAGGCCGCCGAGGTCTGGATGGCGGCCGAATTCCAGTCGCGTGATGAGACGGCGGAAGAGATTTCCCAGCTGCTCTACCATCTGCAGGTGCTCATGATCTCAAAGGGCCTGTCCACAGCGGACGTCTACCGACATCTGTGAGTTCGCCTCTCCCACCTGTCACCGACCACTGAAGCCTGTCACCCACCACTGAAGAGACCCCGATGATGTTGCGAATCGCAGTGCCCAACAAGGGCTCCCTGAGCGAGACCGCCGCCGAGATGTTGTCCGAGGCCGGATACGCCGGCCGTCGCGACCCGCGCGCACTCAACCTGTCCGACCCTCGCAACGACGTTGAGTTCTTTTTCCTTCGTCCGCGGGACATCGCCACTTATGTTGGCTCCGGCGCGCTCGACGTCGGAATCACCGGCCGCGACCTCCTGCTCGATTCCGGGTCGACCGCGGTCGAGATTGCGAGCCTCGACTTCGGCGCATCCACCTTCCGGTTCGCCGGCACAGCCGGGCGCTTCTCGGCTCTCGGTGACCTGGAGGGAGTGCGGGTGGCGACGAGCTATCCCGGACTGGTCGGGGATTTTCTGTCACGGCACGGAGTGAACGCCACACTGGTTTCCCTCGACGGTGCGGTCGAATCGGCGGTCAAACTGGGCGTAGCGGATGCCGTGGCCGACGTCGTCTCCACCGGCTCTACCCTGCGCGCTCAAGGCCTCGAGATCTTCGGTCCGGTCATCCTCGAATCCTCGGCTGTGCTGATCAGCGCGAAGACAGGACTGGCCGGAATCGCTACGCTGAAGCGTCGGTTAGAGGGCGTGCTCGTAGCCCGCCAGTACGTGCTCATGGACTATGACCTGCCGATCGCCCTGATTGAGCCGGCCTCGGCCATCACACCGGGCCTTGAGTCTCCGACGGTCTCCCCGCTGCGGGACCGCGCGTGGGTGGCGGTACGCGTGATGGTGCCACGCGAAGACACTAACGAGATCATGGACCGACTCTATGAGCTCGGTGCCCGTGCCATCCTGGTCAGTCCGATTCACGCGGCTCGGATCTGATCATGCCCGTCGCAGTCCGCGTGATCCCGTGCCTGGATGTTGCGGCTGGCCGGGTGGTCAAGGGCGTCAACTTTCTCGATCTGCGGGATGCTGGCGATCCGGTCGAGCTCGCGCGGCGATATTATGAGCAGGGAGCGGACGAGATCACCTTCCTCGACGTCACGGCTACGGTCGACGACCGAGCGACCATGTACGACGTGGTCAAGGCCACAGCCGAGCAGGTCTTTATTCCGCTCACCGTGGGTGGAGGCGTGCGCTCTGCAGAGGATGTGGCCAGACTCCAGGGCCACGGCGCCGACAAGATCGGTGTGAACAGCGCCGCGATCGCCCGCCCGGCCCTTCTCGGCGAGATTGCCGATCGCTTCGGCGCGCAGGCCCTCGTTCTTTCCCTTGACGTGAAACGCTCCGCTCGCGGAGCCAGCGGCTGGGTCGTCACCACCCACGGCGGGCGCACCGAGACCGATATTGATGCCCTGGCCTGGGCCATCGAGGCCATCGAACGGGGTGCGGGCGAGCTACTCGTGAATTCCATTGATGCGGATGGCACGAAGAATGGCTTCGACCTGGCGTTGATTGCCGCCATTCGCGAGGTCAGCGCGGTGCCGGTGATCGCCAGTGGCGGGGCTGGCGCGGTCGCACACTTCGCGCCGGCGGTCGCTGCGGGGGCCGATGCCGTGCTCGCGGCATCCGTATTCCACACCGGTATGCTGACCGTCGCTGACGTCAAGAAGGGGCTCGCTGCGAGCGGCATGCTGGTGAGAAGCTAAGGATGACTATGGACACGACAATCGACCAGGGGGAGCTCGAGGCTGTTCTGGCGAGGGCGAGTTTTGACGCGCAGGGGCTTCTGCCCGCGATCATCCAGCAGTGGGACTCCCACGAGGTCTTGATGCTCGGGTACATGGATGCCGAGGCGCTGCGGCGAACCCTCTCGGAGGGCCGCGTCACCTTCTGGTCGCGGTCACGTCAGGAGTACTGGCGCAAGGGCGATACCTCCGGGCACCGCCAGTACGTGAAGGGCGCTGCCCTGGATTGCGACTCCGACACCCTGCTCGTGCAGGTCGAACAGATTGGAACAGCCTGTCACACCGGCGCTCACGCATGCTTCGATGTAGACCCACTGCACCCCACGACACTGCACACTACGACGCTGCACCCGACGAATGGCGACACCAATGAGTGAGACCACCGGTCGCGAGCATTTCGATTCGCTGCTTGAGGGGCACCGTGTGGTGCCGGTGATTCGCGAGCTCTTCGCCGATGGCGAGACGCCGGTGGGCATCTACCGCAAGCTCGCCAAGGGCGAACCCGGGAGCTTTTTACTGGAGTCCGCGGAACAGGGGGGCATCTGGTCGCGCTACTCCTTCATCGGGGTCGCAAGTTTTGGAGTACTCACCCAGTCGACCGATGAGACCGGGGCGGATGCCGCGGTCTGGCTCGACTACGGGCTCTCGGCCGAGCGCGCGCTCGGGTCCGACTGCCCGACCGGACCGCTCGCGGCGCTTGCGCACCTCTATGAACGCTGGGGCACGCCTCACGTTGCCGGGCATCCCCCCCTCACCGGCGGCCTGGTCGGTTTTATCGGCTGGGAGGCGATCCGTCAGATCGAGCGGCTGCCTCGCGTGCCACCGGCCGATTTCGACTTTCCTGGCCAGGCGTTGAGCTTCGTCTCTGAGCTTGTCGTCGTCGATCACCGCACCGGCACCGTGCTGCTCATCGCCACGGTTCTCAACGACGGAGTGGATGCAACGGATGGGCTGTGGACGCTCGCCCAGGCGCGTTTGGACACCATGCAGGCCGCCCTCGCCCAGCCGGCCGAAGCGTGGCTGGCCGAGGTAGACCTGTCGATCGCCGCAACGCCGGTCCCGCGCATCCAGGCACCGGAATTCCACGAGGCGATCGAGCGCTCGAAGAAATTCATTCGAGATGGGGATGTTTTCCAGGTGGTGATCTCGCAGAGATTCGATCACGAGATCACGGCCGACGCAATTGACGTGTATCGCGTTCTGCGCACACTCAACCCGAGCCCGTACATGTACCTGCTCTCCCTTATCACGCCGGGCGGCGAACCATACTGGATAGTGGGGTCCTCGCCGGAAGCTCTCGTCAAGGTGGAGAATTCCCGCGTCTACATGCATCCGATCGCAGGGTCCCGCCCTCGGGGCATCGGTCCTGAGGAGGATCTCGCCCTCGCCGACGAGCTGCTCGCCGATCCGAAGGAGCGCGCCGAACACCTGATGCTCGTCGATCTCGCCCGCAACGACCTGCTGAAGGTGTGCATCCCTGGCACGGTCGAGGTCAGTGAATTCATGCAGGTCGAGCGCTTCAGTCACATCATGCACCTCGTGTCCTCGGTCGAAGGCGACCTGCGGCCCGCGGCCAATTCGATCGACGTGTTCCGCGCGACCTTCCCCGCTGGAACTCTTTCCGGGGCTCCCAAACCACGCGCACTCGAGATCATCGATGAGCTTGAGGTCGCCCAGCGCGGTCTTTACGGGGGAGTGGTTGGCTATTTCGGCTTCGCGGGAGATCTCGACCTCGCCATCGCCATCCGCACCACTACGATTTCGGGCGGGGTCGCCCGCGTGCAGGCCGGCGCGGGGCTGGTCGCCGATTCCGACCCCCAGAGCGAATACCTCGAGTCGCAGAACAAGGCTGCGGCGCCTCTTCGCGCGGTGGCGGTCGCCAATGCCATGCGGCGGGTGAAGTAGCTTGTGTCACCTCGTCGACTGAAGAACCTGACTCTCCTCGCCGCGATCGTGCTTGGCGCGCTCACGCTAGTGGTGTGGACCGGAGAGTGGTTCTCCCTCACCCTGCGCGAATCGGCGACCGGGCATCCCGTGCTCAGCGTTACCGGGGATGTCGCGGCGCCAGCGCTCATCGCTCTCGCACTCGCGAGCCTCGCGCTCGTCGCGGCCCTTGCCATCAGTGGCCCGGTCTTGCGGGCAGTGCTCGGCGTGCTCCAGGTGGTGATCGGATTCATGGTGGCACTCTCGGCCGCGCTCGCGGTGTCGAATCCGGTGCGGGCGTCCGAGTCCGCGGTTTCCGCAGTGACCGGAGTCGGCGGGTCGAATTCCATCGCCGCTCTCGTGTCCGCAGTGTCGCAGACCGCCTATCCGGTTATCGCGATCATCGTGGGCATCCTCACGATGGCACTCGGCATTTTCGTGCTCGCGACCGGTCGGCGCTGGCCCGGCTCTTCCGGGCGCTACCGCCAGCCCGTGGTGCTCGAGGCCCCGGAGGTCGTCGGTGGCGCTGACGCCGACTCAGCGCCCGAGGATGCCGCAGCCCACGCGGTATCCGACTGGGACACGCTGAGCGGCGGAACCGATCCGACCTCGCGATAGACTCGGTTCTGAAGATCCACGAAGGAGTACTGTGAGCGACGAATTCCCCGATCCGGGAGAGGGTAATTCCCCGGCGGCCTGGACGGCAGTGATCATCATGCTCGTTGCCTTCAGCATCGGCACTGTCGCGTTCTTCTTCGACGTGCAGGTAATGGTGTGGGTCGCGGTGGCACTTCTCGTGATCGGCATGCTGGTCGGCTATGTGCTCAAGAAAATGGGCTACGGCGTCTACGGCGCCAAATACACGCCGAAAGGCCACTAACTCAGTTGCTCTCTGATCTCGTCTCCGGGGCCCTTTTCGACGCCGCGGAGCGTCGCCTACATCGCAGTCTCGCCGTCGTCGAGGCGGAGGCCTTCGCCCGCCCCCCTGCCATTGATGCGCTTGCGGCGCTCGCCCCGTCGTCTCGAGTGCGCATCATCGCCGAGGTGAAGCGAGCGAGCCCCTCCCGCGGTGCTCTTGCGGACATCCCCGATCCCGCCGCCCTTGCCGTGTCCTACGAGACCGGTGGAGCGAGCGCGATCAGCGTGCTCACCGAAGGCCGAAAGTTCGGTGGATCGCTCGCTGATCTCGAGGCGGTCCGGGGGGCGGTGTCGATCCCGGTGCTCCGCAAGGACTTCATCGCGGAGCCCTACCAGGTACTCGAGGCACGGGCGGCCGGAGCCGATATCGTGCTCCTTATTGTTGCTGCCCTCGACCAGGTGACCCTCGCCAGCCTGTTCGATCTGACCAGCACGCTCGGCATGGCTGTGCTGGTAGAGACCCACAGCGCCGATGAGGTGTCCCGTGCTCTCGATATTGGCGCGGGGCTGGTCGGGGTCAATGCTCGTGACCTCAGTACCTTCGAGCTTGATCAGAATCTTTTTGGTACCCTCGCCGGCCAGATTCCCTCTGGCGTCATCCGAGTGGCCGAGTCCGCGGTACTTACCGCCGCGGATGTTACCCATTACCGCGAGGCGGGAGCGGATGTCGTGCTGGTCGGAGAGGCGCTGGTCACAGGAGATCCGGTGCGGACGCTGGCAGACTTCCTCGGTAACTAGTCATTCTCAAGCAAGGGCGATAGATCCATGGCACTGCGCGACCAACTCGGACCGTACTTCGGCGAATACGGAGGACGGTTTGTTCCCGAATCCCTGATTGCGGCACTGGACGAACTCGACGCCGCGTACACAGCGGCAAAGGTTGACCCCCTGTTTCAGGAGGAACTCGCCGAACTGCACCGCACCTATACGGGTCGTCCGTCGATCATCACCGAAGTGCCGCGCTTTGCCGCTCATGCCGGTGGCGCCCGCATCATCCTCAAGCGCGAGGATCTCAATCACACCGGGTCGCACAAGATCAATAACGTTCTCGGCCAGGCGATGCTCGCGCGTCGACTTGGCAAGACCCGACTGATCGCCGAAACCGGAGCCGGCCAGCACGGCGTGGCGACGGCGACGGCCGCAGCGCTCTTTGGCATGGAGTGCGTCGTGTTTATGGGCGAGGTCGACACTGAGCGCCAGGCGCTCAACGTAGCCAGGATGCGCCTGCTCGGCGCTGAAGTCATCCCGGTAACCGCAGGGTCGCGCACCCTCAAGGACGCCATCAACGAGGCCTTGCGAGACTGGGTCGCGAACGTCGAAAATACCCACTACCTCCTGGGGACGGTTGCGGGGCCGCATCCGTTCCCGGTGATGGTGCGCGACTTTCATAAGATCATCGGCGAGGAAGCCCGTGCCCAGGTGCTCGAGCTCACGGGCGCGCTGCCGGATGCGGTCACTGCCTGCGTAGGAGGCGGCTCAAATGCGATGGGGATTTTCCACGCATTCCTCGACGATCCGGACGTGGCGCTCTACGGCTACGAGGCAGCCGGAGACGGAGCGGACACCCCCAGGCACGCCGCGACCATCACCAAGGGCCGTCCCGGCGTGCTGCACGGAGCCCGCAGCTACCTGCTGCAGGATGAAGACGGCCAGACTGTGGAATCCCACTCGATCTCTGCGGGCCTCGACTATCCGGGCGTCGGTCCGGAGCATTCCTGGCTCGCCGATATTGGACGCGCGCAGTACCGGCCGATCACCGACGACGAGGCAATGTCGGCCATGCGCCTGCTGTCGATGACCGAGGGAATCATCCCGGCCATCGAGACGGCCCATGCGCTGGCCGGCACGATAAAGCTCGGCCTCGAGCTCGGTCCGGATGCGACCATTCTGGTAAACCTGAGCGGCCGCGGGGACAAAGACATGGAGACCGCCGGCAAGTATTTCGACATCCTTGACACTGCGACCCCCATGGTCGAGGTCCCAGCGGGGCTCTCGACGCTGTCCGGATCGATCAGGGACAGCCTGTGAGCACCGCGACAGCGAGCACCGTCGAAGCGGTCATCGCCGCACGGAAGGCGGCCGGAAGCGGTGCCCTAGTCGGCTACCTGCCGGTCGGTTTCCCCGACCTGCGCACGAGCATCGAGGCCGCGGTCGCCCTTGCCGAGAACGGCGTCGACGTGATCGAGCTCGGCCTGCCATACTCCGACCCGGTGATGGACGGGCCCGTGATCCAGGAGGCCACGCTCACGGCTCTCAAGGGTGGCTTTAAGCTGCGCCACGGGTTCGAGGCGATCGCGGAGATCAAGGCACGCACAAACGTGCCGGTGTTGCTGATGACCTACTGGAACCCGGTGGTTCAGTACGGCGTCGACCGCTTCGCAGACGACCTCATCGCGGCCGGGGGAGCTGGACTCATCACCCCCGACCTCATTCCCGACGAGGCACGTGACTGGTTGGCCGCGTCGAGTCGCACCGGGCTTGATCGCGTGTTCCTCGCTGCACCGTCGTCCACCGACGCCCGGCTCGATCAGGCGGTTCGGCAGAGCCGGGGCTTCGTCTACACGGTCTCCACCATGGGCATCACCGGTGCCCGCAGTGACGTGGATGTCGCGGCCAAGACTCTCGTCGCGCGCCTGCGCGAAGCGGGCGCAACGTCCACTTGCGTGGGGCTCGGTATCTCCTCTCCGGATCAGGTGCGGGAAGTCCTGCGCTATGCGGACGGTGCCATTGTGGGTTCTGCGCTGGTGAAGGCCCTCGCCGACGGGGGCGTATCCGCCGTGGCAGCGACGGCCGCGCACCTCGCGACCGGTACGCTTAGCTAATTCGTTATGAGCAATTAGCTTTAGAGCAATTGGTTTCCGGGGTAGTCGGCTACCGAAACTCCCGCATCAGACGTCCGCAGCACAAGAGCGTCAGTACGAAAGGCACCCTCGACCGTGGTTCTTCCCCTGAGCATCCCCAGCCCGAGCGAACCGTGGCAGGCGATCCACCTCGGTGAGTGGCTGAACAGTCTCGGTCTCTCGTTCATCTCGCCGAACCTCAGCATCCGCACCTATGCGATCTGCATTCTTGTCGGGATCGTCGCTGCGACGGTCCTCACCAACGAGCGGCTGAAGGCACGCGGTGCCGAGTCCGGCGTTGTGCTGGACGTCGCGCTGTGGGCTGTGCCGCTCGGTATCATCGGTGCTCGCATCTTCCATGTGATTACTCACCCGGACGATTACTTCGGCTCAGCGGAGAAGATGCTGCACATTCTCTTCATCTGGGAGGGTGGCATCGCGATCTTCGGATCGCTCATTGGCGGTGCGATCGGCGTGTACATCGGCTGCCGAATGACGGGTTTGCGTTTTTGGACCTTTGCGGACGCGCTCGCCCCCGGCCTCCTGCTCGCCCAGGCCTTCGGTCGCTTCGGCAACTGGTTCAACCACGAGCTGTACGGCGTGCCGACAAACGCGTGGTGGGGCCTCGAGATCGAGAAGAGCAACCCGGCATTCCCCGCTGGCCTGCCGGTCGGCACCCTGTTTCAGCCGACCTTCCTCTTCGAGGTGATCTGGAACGTGGCCGGCGTGCTCGTGATCCTCTCCCTATCGAAGAAGTTCACCCTCCAGTGGGGCAAGACGGTCTCGGTTTACCTGATCTGGTACGGCCTCGGCCGAAGCTACTTCGAGTCGATTCGCATCGACCCGAGCCTGATCTTCCTCGGCGTTCGCACGAACGTGTGGGCGGCCTACGGGGCGATCCTCGTCGGCGTCATCATCTTTGTGGTGCAGTCGCGCCGCCATCCTGGACTGGAGCCGAGTGCGTACCTGCCGGGACGGGAGTGGACGCCGACGCCTGCGGTAGACTTGGAAAATACCTATTCCGAATACGACGAGGTCGACAACGATGCCGATCTGGACAGCAACTCGCACTCTGAACCGGCCAGGGCATCCTCTGCACAGGGCGATGCCGTCACAAGCGGGAAGTCCGTCACAAGCGGGACTCGCCCGCGATAACAGGATAGTGCCGCAAAAAGTGGCATCGCAGGTATGGCGCCGAATCCCCGCGCTTGACTGCCGTCACAATTTTGGGCTTCATCCCCTCGGGCCGCCGCCGTCCCATCTGCCGACGTAACCTCGTGAGGACGGTTCGACCATGGCACTCAGGCCAGCTTTCTCCCGTTTCAGCACCATCCCCGCAGCGACCGGGCTTTACGACCCGCGCCGCGAGAAGGATGCCTGCGGTCTCGCGATGGTCGCGACCCTGCGTGGCTCGGCGGGACACGACATCATCGACCTCGCCCTGACAGCGCTCCGCAACCTCGAGCACCGAGGGGCCATCGGGTCGGATGCGGGCACCGGCGATGGCGCCGGGATAGTGACGCAGATTCCGGATGAGTTCTTCCGTGCGGTAGCGGGCATTCCGTTGCCCCCCGCCGGGCAGTACATCGTCGGCACGGCCTTCCTGCCCGTCGACGGGGTCGAGCGGGCCGCGGTCAAGGCGGGAATCGAGGCTCTCGCCCTGCAGGAGCATCTCTCGGTACTCGGCTGGCGCGTTGTGCCGGTGCGTCCAGCGGTTTTGGGAAACCTCGCGCGCGACGCGATGCCGATGGTTGAACAGGTCTTCCTCTCGAGCATCCTTGGCTCCCCCAGTGAGCCGGTTCATGGCATCGCCCTTGACCGGCAGTCGTTCCGACTGCGAAAGCGGGCCGAGCGTGAGCTCAACGCCTATTTCCCGTCGCTGAGCTGTCGCACCATCGTCTACAAGGGCATGGTTACGACACTCCAGCTCGAGCCGTTCTACCCCGACCTGTCCGACGAGCGATTCACCTCGCGCCTCGCTCTCGTGCATTCGCGATACTCCACCAACACCTTTCCCTCGTGGCCGCTAGCCCAGCCGTTCCGTATGATTGCCCATAACGGCGAAATCAATACGGTCCAGGGCAACCGCAACTGGATGCGTGCCCGACAATCCCAGTTAGAATCTGCGCTGCTCGGCGACCTTTCTCCGCTCTTCCCCATCGTCACTCCCGGTGCGAGCGACTCGGCATCCTTCGACGAGGTCGTGGAGTTGCTGAACCTCGGTGGGCGGTCTTTACCCCACGCCATGATGATGATGGTGCCGGAGGCCTACGAGAACCAGCTTGATATAGATCCAGCCCGCCGGGACTTTTACGAGTATCACTCGATGCTCATGGAGCCGTGGGATGGTCCGGCCGCCCTCGTCTTCACCGACGGATCCCTGGTGGGCGCGACCCTCGACCGCAATGGTCTTCGGCCCGGCCGCTATCTCGTTACCGATGACGGCCTGGTCGTGCTCGCAAGCGAAATCGGAGTCCTCGATATCGCCCCCGAGCGCGTCGTCCGCAAGGGTCGTCTGCGCCCAGGCAAGATGTTCCTCGTCGACACGGAGGCTGGACGCCTCATCGAAGACGACGAGATCAAGAGCGAGCTCGCCGCTTCGGAGCCTTGGGGCACCTGGCTGGACGGTAGTCGCATCAACCTCAAGGACCTGCCAGAACGAGAGCACATCGTGCACACCCCCGCTTCGGTCACTCGGCGCCAGCGCACCTTCGGCTACACCGAGGAAGAAGTGCGGATGCTGCTGAAGCCGATGGCGGAGAACGGCGCGGAGCCACTCGGCGCCATGGGCTCCGATACCCCGATCGCGGTGCTGTCGAAACGTCCGCGCTTGCTCTTTGACTACTTCACCCAGCAGTTTGCGCAGGTCACCAATCCGCCGCTCGACAGCATTCGTGAAGAAGTGGTCACCTCGCTCAAGCTGGGCCTCGGTCCAGAGCGCAACCTCCTGGACGCGACTCCGGAGCACGCCCGCCAGGTGATCCTCGACTTTCCGGTGATCGACAACGATGAACTGGCCAAAATCCAGCACATCGCACCGAAGTCATCCCGGCAGGCCTTCAATCCCACTCGCACGATCAAAGGGCTGTACCGCGTCGACCAGGGGCCGAAGGCCATGGAACAGCGGATCGCCGCGATGTGCGCGGAAGCGGACCGCGCTATCGATGACGGAGCGCTCTTCATCGTGCTCTCCGACCGCGATTCCAATAAGGATTTAGCACCGGTGCCATCTCTCCTCATGCTGGCGGCGGTGCATCACCACCTCATTCGCGCCCAGAATCGGATGAAGGTCGGCCTCATCGTCGAGGCTGGTGATGTGCGCGAGGTTCATCACGTTGCCCTACTGGTCGGGTACGGCGCGTCAGCGATCAACCCGTACCTCGCCATGGAGTCCGCGGAAGAGCTCGTACGCAATGGCATGATTTCCAGCATCGACGCTCAGAAGGCCGTAAAGAACCTGATCAAGGCGCTGGGCAAGGGTGTGCTCAAGATCATGTCGAAGATGGGCATCTCGGTGGTCGGGTCCTATGCCGGTGCCCAAGCCTTCGAGGCGGTCGGGCTCGACCAGTCCTTCGTCGACCAGTACTTCACCGGCACCTCGAGCCTGCTCGGCGGTGTCGGTATCGATGTGATCGCCGCCGAGAGCGCGTCACGCCACGCGGCGGCCTACCCAGAGGACGGCGCTATCAACGCTCACGAACGACTGGCTATTGGCGGCGAGTACCAGTGGCGCCGCGAGGGCCCGCCTCATCTCTTCAACCCGGACACCGTGTTCAAGCTGCAGCATGCGACGCGGTCGAGACGCTACGACATCTTCCGCGACTATACGAAGCTCGTCGACGAGCAGGCGACCAACCTGATGACCCTCCGCGGACTGTTCTCGTTTCGCGACGGAGTGCGGCCGGCCGTCCCGATCGACGAGGTCGAGTCCGTGGCATCCATCGTCACGCGCTTTTCCACCGGAGCCATGAGCTACGGCTCGATCAGCGGCGAAGCGCATGAGACGCTCGCGATCGCGATGAACCGCCTCGGAGCACGGAGCAATACGGGAGAGGGCGGCGAAGATACCGCCCGGCTTCTCGATCCTGAACGTCGAAGCGCGATCAAGCAGGTCGCGTCCGGCCGATTCGGCGTCACGAGCATGTATCTCACTCACGCCACCGACATCCAGATCAAGATGGCGCAGGGCGCGAAGCCAGGAGAGGGTGGCCAGCTGCCCTCGAACAAGGTTTACCCGTGGATTGCGAAAACCAGGCACTCAACCGCAGGCGTCGGCCTGATCAGCCCGCCACCGCATCACGACATCTACTCGATCGAAGACCTCAAGCAGCTGATCTTCGATCTCAAACGCGCTAATCCGGATGCCCGCGTTCACGTCAAACTGGTGAGCCAGTCGGGTATCGGCGCGGTCGCGGCGGGGGTGACCAAGGCCCTCGCGGACGTCGTACTTGTCTCCGGTCACGACGGGGGTACGGGCGCCAGCCCGCTCAACTCCCTCAAGCACGCGGGGACCCCCTGGGAGCTCGGCTTGGCGGAGACCCAGCAGACGCTCATGCTCAACGGTATGCGCGGCAGGGTCGTCGTGCAGGTTGATGGCCAAATGAAGACCGGCCGAGACGTGATTGTGGCCGCGCTCCTCGGAGCGGAGGAATATGGATTCGCTACTGCTCCTCTCGTCGTATCCGGCTGCATCCTCATGCGCGTCTGTCATCTCGACACCTGCCCGGTCGGCGTGGCGAGCCAGAACCCGGAGTTACGCAAACGCTTCACTGGCAAGCCGGAGTTCGTGGTCAATTTCTTCGAATTCCTGGCCCAGGAGGTGCGGGAGTACCTCGCGGAGCTCGGCTTTCGGTCTCTCGAGGAGGCTGTCGGACACTCGGAGCTTCTCGACGTAAACCGGGCGATCGAGCATTGGAAGGCGGACGGGCTCGACCTCTCGCCGATCCTGGATGGTCCGGTGTTCGGTCCGGAGGAGCCACGTTACAACGTCTCACAGCAGGACCACGAGCTCGACAAGCACTTCGACGTCGAACTGATCCGGCAGAGTGAAGGTGCCCTCCATGCGGGCGAGTCCGTCGCTATCTCTCTTCCGATCCGCAATACCGAGCGTGCCGTCGGCACCATGCTCGGCCACGAGGTCACTCTCCGCCACGGCGAGAACGGCCTGCCCGCCGGCACAATCGACATCACCCTCCGGGGGACCGCCGGCCAATCGTTCGGTGCGTTCCTGCCGAGCGGCATCACCCTGCGACTCGAGGGAGACAGTAACGACTACGTCGGCAAGGGGCTTAGTGGAGGCCAGATCATTGTGCGCCCCGACCGCAACAGCGTCTTCCCGGCCGAACGCAACGTGATCGCCGGTAATGTCATCGGTTACGGCGCGACCGAGGGAAGTATGTTTCTCCGCGGAATCGTCGGCGAGCGATTCCTCGTGCGCAATTCCGGTGCAACGGCGGTCGTTGAGGGCGTCGGTGATCATGCCCTCGAATACATGACCGGTGGGCTCGCGGTGATTCTGGGAACTACCGGCCGTAACCTCGGGGCGGGGATGTCCGGCGGCACGGCCTATGTATACGACCTCGCTCCCGAGCGGGTCAACCGCGAGGCGCTCGCCACGGGAGAACTCGCTCTGTTGCCACTCGGCGCGGAGGATATCGAAATCGTCACGAACCTGCTCGAGCAGCATGTCGCTGAGACCGAGTCCGTTCTCGCAGCCCAGATGCTCGCCACGCTCGACGAGTCGATGACCAGGTTCGTGAAGGTACTCCCTCGCGATTACGCCGCTGTACTCGCAACGCGAGCAGCGGCTGTTGAAGAAGGTCTCGATCCCGACGGCGATGTCGTCTGGTCTCGCATCATGGAGGTAATCGGTGGCTGACCCTAAGGGATTCCTGAAAACGCGAGAGCGGGAGCTGCCCGCACGGCGTCCGGTCGCGTTGCGGCTCATGGACTGGAAAGAGGTCTACGAGCAGGGTGATGCCGCCACCGTGCGCACGCAGGCTGGCCGCTGCATGGATTGTGGCATTCCGTTCTGTCACCACGGCTGCCCGCTCGGCAATCTCATACCGGAGTGGAACGATCTCACCTGGCGCGGAGAGGGGCGCCAGGCGATCGAACGTTTGCACGCCACCAACAACTTTCCCGAGTTCACCGGTCGGCTCTGTCCGGCCCCGTGCGAGTCATCCTGCGTGCTCGCGATCAACCAGCCGGCGGTGACCATCAAGAACGTCGAGGTCGCCATCATCGACCAGGCCTTCGCGAACGACTGGGTCGAGCCGCATCCTCCCGAGCGCCTCACCGGCAAGACCGTGGCCGTCGTCGGTTCGGGTCCGGCAGGTCTCGCCGCTGCACAGCAGCTCACCCGCGCCGGTCACACCGTCGCCGTTTTCGAGCGGGATGACCGCATCGGTGGACTTCTGCGGTACGGCATCCCGGATTTCAAGATGGAGAAGAGGCACATCGAGCTTCGACTCAAGCAGATGCAGGCAGAAGGAACCCGCTTTCGTGCGGGAGTGGAAATCGGCGTGGACATCGCCTGGGATGAACTCCGCGCTCGTTATGACGCAGTGATTGTGGCCACGGGAGCGCTCCAGCCGCGAGATCTCCCTATTCCGGGGCGAGATCTCTCCGGTATTCACTTCGCCATGGACTATCTGGTGCAGCAAAACCGCGTCGGGGCCGGAGACACTATCGTCGATCAGCTCACTGCCGATGGGAAGCATGTTGTGGTGCTCGGAGGCGGCGACACCGGTGCCGACTGCATCGGCACCGCGCATCGCCAGTCGGCTTTGTCCGTCACAAACCTCGCTATCGGTCTCCAGCCGCCGCACGAGCGTCCCGATCATCAACCCTGGCCGATGGCCCCAACGCTGTTCGAGGTGACGACTGCACATGAGGAGGGCGGAGAGCGGGTTTATCTCGCCTCTACCGTCGAATTCCTGGCGAACGAAGCGGGCGAGGTGCGCGCCATCCGAGTCGCCGAAACCGAATACCTCGACGGTCGCCGCGTTCCGAAGGCAGGGACCGAGCGAGAAATCCCCGCGGACCTGGTGCTTCTCGCCCTCGGATTCACCGGAACCGAGAGTGAGGCACTGGAAAGCCAGTTGCAACTTCCCCTCGACCGTGGAAACGTTGAACGCGATGCCGACTACCAGACGAGCGAATCCGGCGTGTTTGTGGCGGGCGATGCGGGTCGTGGACAATCGCTCATCGTGTGGGCCATCGCCGAGGGCCGTGCCGCGGCCGCGGCCGTCGACCGCTTCCTCGAGGGCGACACTGCGTTGCCTTCCCCGGTCACACCGACCGATCGGGCCGTCGCCTTGTAGCTCCCGACTATTCCTTCGAGAATTTTGTCCCCAACAGAAAGAAATACATGAGACGCGCAAAAATCGTCGCCACCCTCGGTCCGGCAACGTCCAGCTATGAGAACATCCGCGCGATCGTGGATGCCGGCGTGGACGTCGCCCGTATGAACCTGAGCCATGGCAGCTACGACGTGCATGAGGAGGTCTACGCCAATGTTCGCAAGGCGAGCGCCGACTCTGGGCGTGCCGTCGCAGTGCTCGTCGATCTCCAGGGTCCGAAGATCCGGCTGGGCAAATTCGAGAACGGCCCCTACGAACTCGCGGTCGGAGATATCTTCAAGATCACTATCGAGGACATCCTTGGCACCAAGGAGATCTCGGGCACGACATTCAAGGGTCTTCCCCACGACGTCAAGCCAGGAGACCCTCTTCTCATCGACGACGGCAAGGTGAAGCTCAAGGTGATCTCCACCGACGGTACCGTCGTGACGACCGAGGTCGTTGTCGGCGGAGCGGTATCGAACAACAAGGGCATTAACCTGCCGGGTGTCGCTGTGAACGTTCCAGCGCTCTCCGACAAGGACGAAGCAGACCTTCGCTGGGGGCTCAAGCTCGGAGCGGATCTCATCGCGCTGTCGTTCGTTCGCAATGCGGAGGACATCATTCGAGTGCACGAGATCATGGCGGAGGAGGGAGTCAAACTTCCGGTAATCGCCAAGATCGAGAAGCCGCAGGCCGTCGAGAACCTTGAGTCCATCATTGACGCCTTCGACGGCATCATGGTTGCTCGGGGAGACCTCGGAGTCGAGATGCCTCTTGAGGCGGTGCCGATCGTTCAGAAGCACGCCGTGGAGTTGTCTCGCCGCATGGCCAAGCCGGTGATCGTTGCGACCCAGATGCTTGAATCCATGATCTCCAGCCCCATCCCCACGCGCGCTGAAACCTCGGATGTCGCAAACGCCGTGCTCGACGGAGCGGACGCCGTGATGTTGAGTGGCGAGACGAGTGTGGGGGAGTACCCCGTGATCACCGTGCAGACGATGGCCAGGATCATCACCTCCACCGAGGAGCACGGCCTCGAGCGCATCGCGGAACTCGGTACGAAGCCGCGCACCCAGGGCGGGGCGATCACTCTCGCCGCGGCCGAGGTCGCAGACTTCGTCGAGGCCAAGTATCTCTGCGTCTTCACCGAGTCCGGAGACTCCGTTCGTCGCATGTCGCGACTGCGCCACCGCATCCCGATCATCGCCTACACACCGGAGGAGCGCATCCGCAATCGCCTGGCGTGGGTGTGGGGCACAGAGACCTATCTGGTTGAGCGCAAAACCCACACCGATGCTCTGTTCGGCCAGGTTGACGACATCCTGCTCGGTCACAACCGCGCAGCCCTCGGCGAAAAGGTCGTGGTGATCGCTGGTTCTCCTCCCGGAATCTCCGGTGGCACCAACGACATGCGCGTGCACCGGGTCGGTGACGCACACAACGCGGTCGCTCCTGCCTACGCCGCAGACTGAGCTCGGCCCGCCGATTCGAAAACTGGGACAAGGCTGGTCGTCGGCTGTGAAATCGACGGCTGGCCTCGTGCCCTCGGTACGGTGAAGTTATCTACATTGGAAGGATTTCACCGTGACTGATTCACAGCAGGTCTCAGGACTATTCGACGACGCAGCGGGTCCGGAGGGTCGCAACATCAGCGACTGGACCGACCTCGGACGTGAGATGTGGTCCTATCTCACCGGGCGCGGTGCAGCCGTCAACTACAGCTTCATCGACATGGTCGTCGAGGTGCCCCGGGACATTGGTCCGGATGCTCCTCGGGCCACCTGGAAGCTCAACGGTACGCTGCGCGTCACGACGAGTGATGACCAGGACGCCGGCGCAGACCAGCACCGTAACTGATCATGGTCGCTGTACCTCGGCTGGACATAGATCTCACCTTCTCGCTCGAGGAGCCTGGCATCGATTCTTCGGGTGCCGTGGTGTCGCAGCTCGAAGGCACGATCACGGCGGCAGGAACCGACGTTCAAATCTTCGCCAACAACCCCGAGACCATGCTCACGGGCCGCAGTGTGAAACTGGCTGAAATCCGCTCGATCGCACAAGAGATCGCTGGATTCGGGCTTTCCATCACACTGAGCGGTCCGGGGGGCGTGATTGCGCGCATCGGTAATGTAAATGCTCCGGTATTGCAGCGTGTCATCACCGGCTCTCCGCACATCAGGCTGGGGAGCGCCGCGGCGCTTGCTCCGCTGATGCGTCGCCGTGGAGCTGCAGTCTCGGCTATCCCGCTGCCACCGAAAACGCTTTTCCCGCTGGTGCCTACCGTGAGCCGTCGGATTCGGCGAACGGCGACGACAACGCACTACCTCCCGCGATCTGGTCGCCCACGCCTCATTTTTGTCATCGGTTCCAAAAACTGGAACGGGCAGATGCCACGAGAGTTTGACCTGCTTCCGGAGGTCACCACCATCGGTTCCGGGTCCGAAGCCAGCCTGCAGTTGGACGGACTGAATGCTCTGCATGCAGAGATTCGCCGAACGGCGGACGACGAGTACGTTCTGTACCCGATCGGTGCCCTGGCGGGGGGTTCAGGACTGGTCGAAACTACCGGTCGGAAGGACGGCGGCCAGGTCTTGCGCACAGGGACGCGAATCGAGCTCGGAAAGTGGAAGATGGCCTACTTCCGTGAGGAGTTCGCCGACCACGGACGTCCGCACGGCGGTCGGGTCGGCGGAGAATTGTCTCGACAGAAACCCCAGCGCAACACCCGGCCAGGACACTCCTGAAGGCAATAACGCTCTTCGGGCGCCTAGCGATCCTCGTCAGCTGGATCGTTCTGCGGCTCGAGTTCTAATTCCGGTTCCGCGGCCACGGCGAAGTTCGATGGTGGCCGCGGGCGCCGTATGTGTCCAACAGCATCGGTCGCAAGATAGACGGCGCGTGCGATTCCTGCATCCGACTGCTTCACCGAAGAGATCCAGATCGATTCAGGATGAACGTCGTCCCCGGCGCGCACATCTTCGGCAGTGCGTAACTTCGCGACTCGATGCACGAGCTCACCAAAGCCGATTTTGATTGCAACATCAGCGGCACACAGGCTGATCTGAATGATCGTGGCCCACCCCCCGCCACCAGTGAAGACCTGGATGAGGTAGACGATCGGATACACGACCCAGCCAGTGAGCAATCCAACGGTGGCATTCCGAAGCAACACGGCGGACTCTGGGGTCAACCGAGGGAGTGAGACTCGCACGGCGCGGATGAGAATGACGGTGGTGATGATCCAAAAGACTCCGCTCACGCCTCCCCAGAGCAGCATCATCGACGGACGGGAGGTGCCCCCGAGAATGAACGCCCCGAGGAACCCGGTAAAGATCATCAGGATCGCGCCTGCCATGGCGATGACGCCCGTGCGACGTGCCGTGGCGCCAGCGAGCACACAGACGCTCAGTAGTTCCATGGTGAGCAGGGGAACGGTGATCGACCAGTCCATATAACGCAGGGCGAAAACGAGCATCGATCCGGCTCCGGCTTCGAACCCCGTTCCCGTTGCACGATAACCGGTCCGGAAGGCGAGGATGATGCCAAGGTAGGACGCTATCGCGACCGCCGCGACGGTGAGGCGGGCCACGGTGGCGGATCGATAGCGGGAGCCGACCTCTCCCTGGGTGATCCAGGTGCGCACGAGGCCAGCGAGGAGAGCCAGTCCCGCCACAGCGACGAAGTACAGGGTGAGCAGGTACTGCGAGGCAGTGAGCGTCGCCGTCCAGGGCCCGCCGATCTGGTCGATCATTCGTTGGCAAACTTCGATGTCTGCGACACCGGTAGAACCTGCGGTGTGGCGGGGGGCTCTGGTGAGAAGAACATCCCACCCGCACTGTTGGCTGAGAGCATCAGCGCCTGAATCCAGTCCCGATTAAGCGAGGGGGTGCGACTTCCGGCGAATCGATAAAAAATGGCACTGCTCGGGTCCAGCCAGATCGAGCTGCGTCCGCTTCCCGCATCCGCAGAGTTGGTCCAGGTGAAGAGAAAGCTCTCGCGCCGTCGGAGTTTCGCCGTGATTACCACCTGCAGGTGCATGAGCGCGCGATCATCGAAGCTGATCTCTGTGCCCGGGTTGCCGTACAGCAAACTACCCATGGGGGTGCTCCTGAAGTTGTTGCCTCACTGTAGCGCGCTTCTCCTCCGGAGAGTCACGTGTCAGCTGGTGAGCGGAATGCTGTTGATCAGGGAAGACATCATCTGTCCGACCTTGGCGAGAGCGACGACGGTCACTACCAGGGTGACCCCGATCCAGAGCCAGATCGGGGCGAGTCCGCGACCGGACCGACGACGGACGATAATCGAGCGTCCGATCACATAAACGCCTCCGCCGAAGAAGGTCCAGGCCCAGTGGAACGGTCGATCGTACCCATCGCGAAGGAGTCGCTTTCGGTCGAAGTAGGCAAGGATCACCGCAGCGCCAAAGACGATCCACCCCAGCGCGAGGGTTGCAAGATAGCCGGGGTCGCGATACAGGGCGAGCGGATCCGTCGGAGACGCCACTAGTGCCGACGCGTCAAGGGTGAGTAGAGTCACGATGCCGAGTAATGGAAGCAGGGCCATGATCCAAATGATCGGGTTGTACACCGGTGTCCCCGTTGGCACCCCCGTTGGCGCCGGGCGCAGGGCATACGGTGCGGCGCTGTACGAGGGTGTGCCGACCGATCCGTCGCTAATACTGTCTGTCCAGGCTGTGCCATCCCACCAGCGCAACTGGGGTGCCCCAGTATGGTCGGGATACCACCCCGCGGGAGTCATCGGAATGGGCGAGTGGGGCAGGTCAGTCACAGAGGCTCCTTCGAGTTCGGCTCAGCCCAGACTAGCGAAGCGAAATTGACCGATGAGGAGCGCAGCATGAATGAGGATGCCAGATCGAGTCTCTTCCAATCGGATTCGATCGCCGAGAACTATCGCCACTATCTCCTGCCAACGGTCTTCGAACCCTGGGCGCATCACCTGGTCGACTCGCTTGTCTTGCATGCGGGCCAGACCGTCCTGGATGTCGCTTCTGGCACCGGCGCTGTGGCGCGCGCTGCGGCAAAAGCGGTTGGTCCGAGCGGCCGCGTGATCGCGAGCGACATCAGCACCGGGATGCTCGCTGAAGTCTCCGTCGGCGCCGACCCGGACGGCGCTCTCATCGAAACTTTGGAAGCCCCGGCGACGGCCATTCCGCTCGAGGACGATTCGGTCGATGTTGTGTTGTGCCAGCACGGACTGCCTTTCGTGCGCGACCAGGTTGCCGCGATGGCGGAGATGAAGCGGGTGCTGCGCCCCGGTGGCAGCCTTGGCATCGTGGTCTGGGTGGCTGCACTGCGCCTTGAGCCGTTCGACAGCTACGGGGATGTGCTGAGAGACGAGGGCCTGGACGAACCATTCCCTCGAGCCTGGGACTTTGATTCCTTCAAGATGACCCGCGCCCGTCTCACGAAACTCTTGGCCGCCTTCGAGGATGTGACGGTGCAGTCAACCTCACTTCGGCTTGACTGGCCGAGCGTCGCGGATGCGGTCAACGGCATCTTTGGCACACCCTATGGGCCGGTACTGACCGCACTGATGCCGGAGAAACAACAGCATGCACTCTCCGCGCTTCGGGATTGGATGACGGCCTCACCGCATCCGCTGGTCACCGCTTTCGTCGCGACGGCCAGCGCCTGAGCGGCCCGACACAGACTGACCACCCACGCTGAAAGCTATTCGTGCCGGTGGTGGGACTCGAACCCACACGCCCTTTCGAGCAAAGCATTTTGAGTGCTCCGCGTCTGCCATTCCGCCACACCGGCGCACGATACCGAGGCTAAGAATACCGTAGGCTTGTAGGCGTGCCAGACCAGGAAAGTGCTACTCAGACCCCCCGCCGCGTCGTGGTGGCCGAGGATGAGTCGCTCATCCGACTCGATATCGTCGAAACTCTTCGAGACAACGGATTCGAGGTCGTCGGTGAAGCAGGAGACGGCGAGACCGCTGTCGCCCTCGCCACGGAATTGCGTCCAGACCTCGTGATCATGGACGTGAAGATGCCCCTGCTCGACGGCATCTCCGCGGCGGAGCGACTCACCAAGAATCACATCGCTCCCGTAGTGCTACTGACTGCCTTCAGCCAGAAGGAGCTCGTCGAACGAGCAACTGAAGCCGGCGCACTTGCCTATGTGGTCAAACCGTTCACGCCCAACGACCTGCTCCCAGCCATCGAGATTGCCCTTGCGCGCTACGCGCAGATCATCACCCTCGAAGCCGAAGTGACTGATCTGGTGGAGCGCTTCGAGACGCGCAAACTTGTAGACCGCGCCAAGGGACTGCTCAACGAGAAAATGGGGCTCACCGAGCCCGAGGCCTTCCGATGGATTCAGAAAGCCTCCATGGACCGGCGCCTCACGATGCATGATGTGGCCCAGGCGATCATCGAACAGCTCTCCGCCAAGAAGTAAGCCGCCATCAAGTAAGCCGTCAAGCCGTAGCTAGCTGGCACGACGTAGCGGTTCTTTAGAACTCAAGCATCGCGCAAAAAGTTCGTCATCCGCACGGTCGACAGCCGCCGGCCCTGCTCGTCGCGCATGACGATCTCATGGGTAGCGAGAGTTCGGCCAAGGTTCAGGGCCGTGCACGTGCCGGTGACAAGGCCCGAAGTGATCGGGCGACTGTGGGTCGCGTTGATCTCGATCCCCACGGCGATACGCCCTGGGCCGGCATGGATCGCGGACGATATTGATCCGAGCGTCTCGCCGAGCACCACGTGCGCGCCACCGTGAAGCAACCCAACGACCTGGGTGTTGCCCTCGACCGGCATTGTCGCGACCGACCGTTCGGCGGAGAGTTCAAGGAATTCGAAGCCCATCTTTTGGGCAAGCTCACCGCCACCGGAGTTCACGAGCCGCTCCATAAGTTCCGGGTCGAGATCGTCGGGGATGATGGTCATCGGCTTCTTCCTGGCGGGACTGTGGGGCGTCGGCGGCCGCGGATAAGCTGGACGCGTGCCGGACAACGAAAAGCCTACCCTCCTCGTTATCGACGGGCATTCCCTTGCCTTCCGAGCTTTCTATGCTCTTCCCGTCGACAGTTTCCAAAACCGGGAGGGTCAACACACCAACGCGATACACGGGTTCATTGCGATGCTGCTCAACCTGCTCCAGAAGGAGAAACCGACCCATCTGGCGGTCGCATTCGATATCTCGCGATACTCGTTTCGCACCAGGGAATATCCCGAGTACAAGGGGACTCGTGGGGAGACCCCCGCTGAGTTCATCGGCCAGATCCCGCTGCTGGAGGAGGCGCTGCACGCCATGGGGATCACGACGGTGTCAAAAGAGGACTACGAAGCCGATGACATTCTCGCGACCCTCGCTATGCAGGGCGCCAAGCAGGGCTTCCGGGTGCTCATCGTCTCGGGCGACCGGGACGCGATCCAGATGGTCAATGATGACGTGACCCTGCTCTATCCCAATGCGCGCGGTGTGTCAGAACTCAAGCGCTACGACCGCGATGCCGTATTCGAGCGTTACGGTGTCGAACCCCACCAGTATCCGGATGTCGCGGCTCTCGTCGGCGAGACGAGTGACAATCTCATCGGCATCGACAAGGTGGGGGAAAAGACAGCCGTCAAATGGATCAACCAGTACGGCGGTCTGGACGAGGTACTCGCCCACGCGGATGAGATCAAGGGAGTCGTCGGAGAGAAGCTCCGCGAACAGCGGGATCGCGCCATCCGTAACCGGAAGCTCAATCACCTCCTCACCGACGTGGAGTTGCCGGTCGGCCCCCACGACCTCGACCGTCGGCCGATCGACGAGGTCGCTGTGCGAGAGGTCTTCGACAAGCTGCAGTTTCGAACACTTCTCGACCGAGTGCTCAAGATCGCTTCAGCGGCGGGAGATCCAGTCTCGCTGGAGTCGACCGGCGAAGGTTCGGCAGCGCCAGTGTCCGAGGTGCCCGGTGTGCGCACCATGATCGACGAAGAACTCGGTCACTGGATCGCCACGGTCAGCGCGAAGGGCACGCACCCGCTCGGACTGCACCTCGAGGTGGGGCCGGAGGGGATCACTGGATTCGGCCTCGCCACGGCGGAAGACTCGGCCTACGTGCCCTGGGCTGTGGGACGACCGGACTACGACGCCCTGGCCGAGTGGCTGGCCTCCTCGGCGCCGAAGTACCTGTTCGACTACAAGCCGGCGCTCAAGCGTCTGCAGAAGGCCGGACTTGCGCTTGATGGTGTCGTATTCGATACGACTCTCGCGGCGTGGCTGCTCAAGCCGGGCGGCCACGACCAGCCTCTCGCGGAGCAGGTGTATACCCATCTGGGGGAGCACCTCGCCGAGCCGGATCCTAACCAGCTCGTGCCGGAAACGGATGCGGTGAGCGTGGCAACGCAGGCCTGGTACGTCCTGCGCCTGTCGGAATACCTCACCGAGCGGCTTGACGAGGGATCGATCCGCGTGCTGCGAGAGATCGAGCTTCCCCTGATTCCGGTGATCTCGGCGATGGAGACCACGGGGATCACAGTAAATCCGGACATCCTCAGTCGTCTCAATCGTGAGCTGGGGGTGACCGCGGCTGATCTGGCGACACGCGCATATGCCGAAATCGGTGGACGCGAAATCAACCTGGGATCGCCAAAGCAGTTGCAGCAGGTGCTGTTCGAAGACCTGCAGATGCCGAAGACCCGCTCCAACAAGACCGGGTACTCCACGGATGCGGCGTCGCTCGCCGACCTGCAAGAGCAGAATCCGCATCCGTTTCTCGACCTGCTTCTGCAGCACCGGGATGCCACGAAACTGCGCCAGATCGTCGATACGCTCGAGAAAGCCATCGCCGACGATCACCGAGTGCACACCCGCTATGACCAGACCGGCACCAGCACGGGTCGCATTTCGTCCACAGACCCCAACCTGCAGAATATTCCGGTTCGCACCGCAATAGGCCGGGAGATCCGCACCGCTTTCGAGAGTGGACCGGAGTTCACGACGCTGCTGACCGCCGACTACTCGCAAATCGAAATGCGGATCATGGCGCATCTCTCCGGAGACGCCGGGCTCATCGAGGCCTTCAACTCGGGAGAGGACCTCCATCAGTTTGTGGGATCGCGAATTTTTGCCGTCGACCCGGTGGATGTCAGCGCCGCGATGCGCACGAAAGTGAAGGCGATGTCCTACGGGCTCGCTTACGGCCTGAGCGCTTTCGGACTCAGCAAGCAATTGCGCATCGAGAACTCCGAGGCCAAACAACTGATGACCGACTACTTCGAGCGGTTCGGAGCCGTTCGGGATTACCTGCGCAGCGTCGTTGACCAAGCCCGCGAAGACGGCTATACCGAGACGATCTTCGGTCGCCGTCGTCCATTCCCCGACCTGGCCTCGAACAATCGGGTATTGAAGCAGAACGCGGAGCGGGCGGCACTCAACGCGCCGATCCAGGGTTCGGCCGCCGACATCCTCAAAATCGCGATGCTAGGGGTGGCCGCGGATCTCGATGGGCGCAGCCTTTCGTCCCGTCTACTGCTGCAGGTGCACGACGAACTCGTCTTCGAGGTCGCCGAGGGCGAACTCGACGAACTCACCGCGATCGTCACGGACCGGATGGGGCATGCTGCGGATCTCGCCGTGCCCCTCGAGGTGCAGATCGGCCTCGGCCCGAACTGGGACGCAGCCGCTCACTGACCTTGCGGCGGGGAACTCCGTGAGGGTGGGGCGCTTCCTGCGCTCGTCGAACGGTCGAAGGCCCCCTGCCCGCAAACTCCTTCCCGCTGACTCCGCGGCCGCGAGTGACACGTGCGCCCGCACCTTCGGGCGCACGTGTCACTCGCGGGGGCGGAGCTGTGCGGCGCACGGGCGACTCGCGGTCCCTGCAATCGGTAATAGTTGACAAGCGGACACAAACGGACTTATATAAACACAGAACAACATTATTGTTTTGTTCCCGACGAAGAGGTCCGATGTACGCCCCTGAGCGACACAAGCAGATCCTGGAGACTGCCCGGTCGTTCGGCCGCGTCGAGGTCGCCGGACTCGCACGTGACCTCGCCGTCACCCCGGAGACCGTGCGTCGGGACCTCACTGCACTCGAGCGGCACGGGGTACTCCGCCGAGTGCACGGAGGGGCCATACCGGTCGAGCGATTTGGTAACGAGCCGGATGTCGCGGACCGCGAAGGACATTCTTCCGGGCAGAAGGAAAGCATCGCGCGCGCCGCGCTCGAGGAGCTTCCCGACGGCGGATCGATCATCCTCGATGCCGGTACCACCACCGTGCGTCTCGCCCAGATGCTGCCAACGGACCGCGAGCTCACCGTCGTGACACATTCGATTCCGGTCGCGGCCATCCTGATCGGTCGATCAAACATCAGCCTTCACCTTCTCGGCGGGGTTGTACGCCCTCGCACGCACGCGGCCGTGGGCGAATGGACGAAGGCCCAGATCGCCGATGTCTTCGCGGACGTCGCCTTCATGGGGACAAATGGCATCAGTGTCGAACGCGGACTGACGACTCCCGATATCGCCGAAGCGAATATCAAACGAGCCCTCATCGCTGCAGCCCGTCGAGTGGTCGTGCTGGCCGACCACACCAAGTTCGGCCGTGAGGATTTCGCCCGGGTCGCCCCGCTCAGCAGTGTCGACACGATTATTACCGACATCGGTCTCGATGGAGAATTCGCGGAGGACATCGAGAGTGCCGGTCCGACGGTGGTGATCGTGTGATCGTCTCCGTGACCGTCAATCCCAGCCTCGACCGCACGGTCGAGGTCGATCGTCTCGAGCGTGGAGCAGTGCTTCGGACGTCATCGCCCGTGCTCGAGCCCGGAGGTAAAGGGGTTAATCTCTCGCGCGCACTCGCGCGCAACGGTGTCGCGAGCATTGCGGTGCTCCCCGTCGCGGGCGCTGAAGGAGCGGAATTAAGCACCCTTCTGGAAGCGGCGGGCGTTGTCACGCGGTTGGTCCCGGTGAGTGGGCGCACTCGCTCGAATTTGACCGTGGCAGAGCCTGACGGAACGGTCACCAAGCTGAACGAGCCCGGCTCCTCCCTCTCGACTGCCGACTTCTCACTGCTCTCGGCGATGCTTGCCAGCCTGGTGACAGTTCGAGACTGGGTGGTCTTCTCCGGGAGCATTCCACCCGATTGTTCCGGAGATCAGCTCGTTGGATTGATGAAGACGGTGACCGATCTGGGCGCTTCACTCGCAGTAGACACAAGCGGGGATGCCCTCACAGCCTCTATCACAGCCCGACCCCGCCTGATCAAGCCCAATCGTGCGGAACTTGCGGAGGCGGTCGGACGCGAACTCGACTCGATTTCTGAAGTGATTGTTGCCGCCGAGGAATTGCGTGGCCGCGGCGTGGAGCGAGTGCTCGTGAGCCTGGGTGCGGACGGTGCCGTACTGGTCAGTGAACGCGGAGCAATCGTCGGCGAATCCACTGTGCGTCTTCAGCGCAGCACCGTCGGCGCCGGTGACTGCTTTCTCGCCGGTTTCCTCTCCAAGTTCTCGATCGACGAATCTGCCGAGGACGCTGCGCTCGTCGAAGCCCTCGCCTGGGGCGCTGCAGCCGTGAGTCTTCCCGGGACATCCGTTCCCGGTCCGGGCGATATCGCCTACACAAACGTCCAGCTGGTGTGGCAACCAGACCTGGATAGGCCACTCGTGGCCACCTGATACACGCCGATCCCGTCACCTCATCCCTACCGTCTTGACTCGTACAAAGGAGTACCACTAGAAATGTCCGATTACACTCCCGTGGCCGCCGGAACCGGCGCCCGTGCACGCATCCAGCGAGGCGGTGCATTTCTCGCCGGAATGATCATGCCGAACCTCGGTGCATTCATCGCCTGGGGCCTTGTCACTGCCCTCTTCATCCCTAACGGCTGGATCAATGAGATCGCCCGCGCGACCGGAGCAGTTGCGAAGGACGGCGTCGTACCTTTCGCGGGCCAGGCCTCCACGATCGTCGGTCCGATAATCGTGTTCCTCCTGCCGATCCTGATCGGCTACACCGGTGGTCGCACGGTGCACGGTCAGCGCGGTGCAGTCGTCGGTGCGATCGCCACGATCGGCGTCATCGTGTCGCCGCTCGCGCTCGCGCTCCACACCTCGACCACCGCAGCACCGAAGTCCATCGCCGACCTCGGCCCGCAGTTCCTTGGCGCGCTCATCATCGGCCCGCTCGCGGCGCTGTTGCTGAAGTGGATCGACAGCCTGATCGATGGAAAGCTGCGCGGCGGATTTGAAATGCTGGTCGATAACTTCACCTCCGGCATCGTCGGTGGCTTCTCGGCGCTCGTCGGAGTGTTCGCCCTCGGCCCGGCGGTCTTTTGGCTGACCACCGTGTTCGCGACTTTCGTCGACGGCCTCATCAACGCGAGACTGCTTCCTCTGGCCTCGATTATCATCGAGCCGGCAAAGATCCTGTTCCTCAACAATGCGATCGGGAACGGCGTTCTTGTCCCGCTCGCGGCGAAGCAGGCTGCAGGACCGGATGGCAAGTCCATTCTCTTCATGCTGGAGTCGAATCCCGGCCCCGGCCTCGGAATCCTCGTTGCGATGATGCTGTTCGGACCGATCGCCATCCGCGCGACCGTGCCGGCCGCGATCGTCGTGCAGTTCCTGGGTGGCATCCACGAGATCTACTTCCCGTATGTGCTCATGAAGCCGATCCTGCTCATCGCCGCCATCGCGGGTGGGGCATCCGGTGTCCTCATGTTCAGCCTGTTCAACGATGGACTGCTGGCACCGGCATCTCCGGGAAGCATCTTCGCCTACATTCTGGTGGCCTACCCGGGTGACCTTCCGACCATCCTGCTCGGGATCCTCGTCTCCGCTGGCGTAGCGTTTATAGTGAGCGCCCTGTTGCTCGGATTCGGCCGCAACAGCAACAGCGGCCTCGACCTCGAGGCTGCTCGTGAACAGAGCGCGAAGAACAAGAACAAGCCGGCGACGGCTCCCGTCGCCTGATCGACAGATAGAACCGAGGAGATTCTCAGATGGCAACAATCGACGGGTCACAGATCAAGAAGCTGATCGTGGCGTGCGACGCAGGAATGGGCAGCAGCGTGATGTTGGCTTCGACTCTGAAGAAGCAACTCGCGAAAAGTGGAGTGACCGTGGAGCATTCCCCGGTCGCCTCGATCCCGAGCGACGCCGACCTGGTGTTCACCCACACGGGTTTAGCCGACCGTGCACGGCATACGGTGCCCGGCGTGCCGGTCGTGCCGTTTCAGCTCTTCCTGGGGGACCCTGCTGTCGCCAAGATTGTCAAAGCCATTCAAAACGGCGAGACCTTCGAGGCCTAGCAGATGACGGAAGAAACCGCCCCCGGCCTGTCCGCCCTGCTGGCCGAGTCGTCCATTCGGCTCGATTTGACTGCGACGGACCAGGATGACGCGATCAGGCAGACCGGGGCAGCCCTGCTCGAGGTCGACGCGATCGACGTGGCCTATATCGACGCAATGCTCGAGCGCGAGAAGTCGATTTCCACCTTTGTCGGGGAGGGTGTCGCGATTCCCCACGGCACGCTCGCCGGCAAGGACTCGGTGAAGAAAGATGCCATTGTCGTTCTCCGCTTTCCGGATGGCGTGGACTGGGATGGCAACGATGTGCGCGTCTGCGTCGGCATCGCCGCCCGCGGTAACGGGCATATCGCGCTGCTGTCCCAACTCGCGATCGTGCTGCTCGACCCGGATAAGGCGGCGGTGCTTCGAGCGGCGACGACGAGCGCCGAGGTGTACGAGCTGCTGAAGCCCGATCCGCAAGACGGGTACAGCCCATGAAGGTAGCGAGGTTCTATGCGCCCGGTGACATTCGACTCGAAGAGATTGCGGAACCGCACGTTTCTGCGGGAGAAGTGAAGATCAGGGTGCGCAACTGTTCCACCTGCGGAACAGACGTCAAGATCTCGCGTTCCGGACATCCGAACATGACGCCGCCGCAGGTAATGGGACACGAGATCGCGGGCGAGATCGTCGACGTCGGTGAGGGCGTGGAAGGCTGGACCGCGGGTGATCGCGTGCAGGTGATCGCGGCGATACCCGATGGCACCTGCGCCGATTGTCTGGCCGGTCGCCCGACAGTCTGCGCGCACCAGCTCTCGATGGGGTACCAGTTCCCCGGGGGATTCGCGGAGTACATGATCGTGCCGCGCGAGGTGTTGCAGGTTGACGGACTCAACCGCATTCCGGAGGGACTCGGTTTTGCCGAGGCTAGTCTCGCCGAACCTCTGGCCTGTGTTCTCAACGGCCAGGAACTCGCCAGGGTCGGCGACGGGGATGTCGTCGTCGTCATCGGCTCCGGTCCGATCGGATGCCTTCATGTGCGGCTCGCTCGCTCGCGCGGGGCGGCCACGATCATCCTCGTGGACCTCAATACGGAGCGGCTCACGAAGGCGGCCGACCTGGTTCGGCCCGACCTGGCGATCTCGTCGGAGTTGATCGATCCCGTCGCGGCCGTCCTTGACGCAACCGGCGGACGAGGAGCGGATGTCGTGATCACTGCGGCCGCGTCCGGTGCGGCTCAGGAACAGGGGCTTCGCATGCTCGCCCGTCGAGGGCGTCTCAGCCTTTTCGGCGGTCTGCCGAAGGATCACCCGACAATCACCGTCGACTCGAACCTGGTGCACTACCGCGAGCTCACCATCGTGGGAGTGAACGGATCGAGCCCCGCTCACAACAGGGAAGCCCTCAGGCTGATCGCCTCCGGCGCCGTGCCGGTGACCGATCTCATCACCCATCGGTTGCGTCTTGATGACGTGCTCGACGCCATCGAGATCGTCGCCCGTGGTGATGGCATTAAAGTTACCATCGAGCCCTGATCCATTGCCATCGACCTCATGCCCGACCGAATAACCAAGGAATTGATAATGCCTGAACGAACCGTCACTGTCGCCTCGAGCGTCGGACTTCACGCCCGTCCCGCATCGCTGTTCAGCCAGGCCGCGGCGAAGTGTGGGGTGCCCGTCACTCTCACGAGCGCTGGAGGCAAGACCGTCAACGCCGCGAGCATCCTCGGGGTGCTCTCGCTCGGCATCGGTCACGGCGAGGTCGTCACCATCAAGGCCGACGGCGACGATGCCGAGTCCGCGCTTGACTCCCTCGCCGAGCTGCTGAACACCGATCTCGACACAGAGTAATTTCGCACAGCGTAATTTCGCACAGCGTAATTTCGCACAGCGTAATTTCGCACTGACGAAGAGGGTCCATCCCCCAGGATGGACCCTCTTCTCTGCCGGGGATCAGCTGTCCTAGGCTCGGGGGATGACTGATGCAGACCTGGCCCACGAGGCTCGTCCCACCACACCCATCGATGCGATCGCCGAGACCTGGGTCGATACGGAGCTCGATCTGTTTCCCGAATACCGCGTGTATCTCGGGCGTGCGGGTCGGGAGGGCGAATACGCGGACTACTCACCCGAGGGCGCCGAGCGAGTAATCGCGGAGGTGAAGAAGGCCCTCGCCAGTATCCACGCGGCAACTGCCGTCGACGCGGTCGACGAGGTCACCAAAATGGATCTGAGTCGTGAGCTGCAGCTGCAGATCGATAAGCACGACGCCGATTTCGACCAGCGCGACCTCAACGTGATCGCGTCGGCCCCGCAGAGCCTTCGCGACATCTTCGATCTCATGCCGACTGACTCCGAAGAGGACTGGTCGCACGTCGCCACGCGCATGCGCAACCTTCCGGCGGCGATGGAGGGTTATATCCAGACCCTTCGCACCGGCATCGCGGCCGGCAACGTACCCGCCATCCGCCAGATTCGCGAAGTTATCGGCCAAGCGGCCAAGCAGGTGGCCGATACCGGCTTCTTCTTCCGCTTGGCCGAGGGGGCGAAGGCCGGTGCGGGCGAACTCCCGGAGTCGCTTCGGGGCGACCTCGCGGAGGCGGCGCGTGATTCCGCTGGCGCTTATGCGACGCTGTCCGACTTCCTCGAAAACGAGCTTTCCCCGCACGCACCGGAGCGGGATGCCGTCGGCCGCGAGATCTACACCCTCGCCTCCCGCGACTTCCTCGGTGCCGTCGTCGACCTCGATGAGACCTACGAGTGGGGCATTGAGGAGTTGGCTCGCATGACGGCGGAGCAGGAATCTATCGCGCGAGAGATCAAGCCTGGCGCGACTGTCGCCGAGGCGATCGAGTTTCTCGACAAGGACCCGAGCCGAAAGTTGCACGGTACAGACGCCCTACAGAAGTGGATGCAGGAAACAAGTGACCGCGCGGTCGATGAGCTCTCCCGAGTGCATTTCGACATCCCGGACGAGGTGAAACGACTCGAATGCATGATCGCGCCGACGCAGGAAGGGGGAATCTACTACACGCCCCCCACCGACGATTTCTCGCGAGCGGGACGTATGTGGTGGAGCGTTCCGGAAGGCGTCACGGAATTCGACACCTGGCGCGAGCTCACCACCGTCTATCACGAGGGCGTTCCCGGGCATCACCTCCAGATCGGGCAGGCCGTCTATAACAAAGCACTGCTCAATACCTGGCGTCGCAATGCCGGTACCTCCGGTCATGCCGAGGGCTGGGCGCTCTACGCTGAGCGCCTCATGGAGCAGCTCGGTTACCTCGACGACCCGGCGGATCGGCTGGGAATGCTCGACGGCCAGCGGATGCGGGCGGCGCGGGTGGTTCTGGATATCGGAGTGCACCTCGAAAAGCCACTTCCCGACCGCTCCGGTCCCTGGACGGGAGAATATGCTTTCGGATTTCTCGGCCGCAACGTCAACATGAGTCCGGAGTTCGTGCGCTTCGAGGTCAACCGTTATCTCGGCTGGCCGGGCCAGGCGCCCTCCTACAAAATCGGCCAGCGAATCTGGGAGCAGTTGCGCGACGAGTACGCGCGTCGGGAGGGAGCGGCCTTCGACATCCGTGCCTTTCATAAAAAGGCTCTCGACATCGGAGGCGTCGGGCTCGACACTCTCAAATCGGCGCTGCTCACGTAAGTGCCCTCCCCATATGAGGAGGCCTTCGGACACTCGCTCGAGTCGCTTCATCCTCGCCTCCGATCGTATTTCGGGGAGATCCCGCGTGGCAGTCTCGGCGTGGGGTCGGGCATCTTCGATGTGGTTGGTACCCCGCGCCGGTGGCTGTGGCCGGCGCTCTGGGTGCTCGGCGCCCATGGCATCATGTTCGCCGCTTGGCAGCACGACGTCCCGTTCACCGTGGTCAACCGTCCGGTTGTGGATGCACGGGGAAATATCGCCGTCGCCGCGGTACGCACTTTCCGATTCGATCGCGGTGACCGCAGCATGGTCGACGCGATCACCGCGGAACGGGGTGGTCTCGTCGATCATCTCGGCCGGTCTCGTCGGCTGATCTCGCGGTTCTCAGGGCACGTCGTCGACGGCGCTCTCACCCTGACCTCGACTGTTCTGGCGCTGCGGGTGGGGCGGGTGCGGGTGACGGTGCCGAGTATCCTCGCACCGGTCGTGACACTGGTGGAGCACTTCGATGTGGCCGATGGCCGTCAGCATGTGGCCCTCGAGGTATGCGCGCCGCTCATCGGTAGGCTCTATGAGTACTCCGGCTCGTTCACTTACAGGATCGAGGAAGCCACGTGACCATTACCCCCGGCACCGACCGGATCGTGATCGCGGGGGCATCCGGCTTCATCGGGCAGTATCTCGCGCGGGAGTTCCGGAGACAGGGTTCCCGGGTACAGCTCATCGGCCGCCAGGGATCGGATGCGTCATGGGACGACCCGGCGGCGATCACCGATCTCCTCGAGGGAGTGGACCTGCTGGTGAACCTCGCCGGTAAGAGCGTCAATTGTCGCTATACCGCGGCGAACCGTGCCGAGATATTGCGGTCGCGAGTCGACACGACCCGCCGGCTGGCCGAGGCCATCCGCGCCTGTGACGAGCCGCCCGCGTTCTGGATCAATTCGTCAACCGCAACGATCTACCGACATGCCGACGACCGGCCCATGACGGAGTCGACCGGTGAGCTGGGCGACGGTTTCTCGGTCGGAATCGCCAAGGCGTGGGAAGAGGCCTTCTTTGCGGGCGTCCTTCCCGCCACTCGCCGGGTCGCTCTCCGGATGGCGATCGTGCTCGGCGATGGCAGCGCGCTCGTTCCCCTGATGGCTCTCGTCCGGTTCGGACTCGGCGGTGCACAGCTCGACGGTCCCTGGTTTTCGACGGCTGCGCGACGCACCGCAGGAACGTTCCATCAGTTCCGGTCGCGGGGAGGCAGCCAGAAGTTCAGCTGGGTCCATCTCGCCGACGTGCTCGGCGTCATCCGCTTCCTGCGGTCTCACCCCGAGATCTCGGGGGTGGTGAACGTAAGTTCTCCCACCCCTTCCGACAATCGCACCGTGATGCAGACGCTGAGGGACGTGCTCGGGATGCCGTTCGGCCTTCCTGCGCAACGCTGGATGCTTGAACTGGGCACTGCAGCGATCCGCAGCGAGACCGAACTCGTGCTCAAGAGCCGCTGGGTACTCCCCGAACGGCTTATCAGTGCCGGATATGAATTCGAGTATCCCGAACTGCGTCCCGCCCTCCGGAACATCGTCGGCTCCCGCAGGTGACGTCCTTCGTTTGGGGGCGGTAGGCTAGAGCGTCGCAAACATGCGGCACCTCACTCGCCTGTCCGCCGCGGGAACGATACGGAACACTGATCCACACCAGCACCCCCGTGGCCGGCCCTAAAAAATGTCCATCCTGGAGCAACTACTACATGACAATCGTAACGACCGACAAGGCGCCAAAGCAGGTCGCAATCAATGACATCGGATCTGCTGAAGACTTTCTCGCCGCGGTCGAAAAGACTCTCAAATTCTTCAACGACGGAGACCTCATCGAGGGCACCGTCGTCAAGATCGATCGTGACGAGGTACTCCTCGACGTCGGTTACAAGACCGAGGGCGTAATCCCCTCCCGCGAACTCTCTATCAAGCACGATGTGGACCCCACCGAAGTTGTCCAGGTCGGCGATGTGGTTGAAGCCCTCGTCCTCCAGAAGGAAGACAAAGAAGGTCGCCTCATCCTCTCCAAGAAGCGCGCCCAGTACGAGCGTGCGTGGGGCGATGTGGAGAAGATCAAGGACTCCGATGGCGTCGTCACCGGTTCTGTGATCGAGGTCGTCAAGGGTGGCCTCATCGTCGATATCGGACTCCGCGGATTCCTACCGGCATCGCTCATCGAACTTCGCCGCGTTCGTGACCTCACGCCGTACCTCGGCCAGGAGATCGAGGCCAAAATCCTCGAGCTCGACAAGAACCGCAACAACGTTGTGCTCTCTCGCCGCGCCCTCCTCGAGCAGACCCAGTCCGAGAGCCGTACGACCTTCCTCAACAACCTCGCCAAGGGCCAGGTCCGCAAGGGTGTCGTGTCGTCGATCGTCAACTTCGGTGCGTTCGTCGACCTCGGCGGCGTCGACGGTCTCGTCCACGTCTCCGAGCTCAGCTGGAAGCACATCGAGCACGCGTCCGAGGTTGTCGAGGTCGGCCAGGAGGTCACCGTCGAGATCCTCGAGGTCGACCTCGAGCGTGAGCGTGTCTCGCTGTCGCTCAAGGCCACTCAAGAGGACCCGTGGCAGGTATTTGCCCGCACTCACGCCATCGGCCAGGTTGCACCCGGAAAGGTCACCAAGCTCGTTCCCTTCGGCGCGTTTGTTCGCGTCGCGGAGGGCATCGAGGGCCTCGTGCACATCTCGGAGCTGTCGGGCAAGCACGTCGAGCTCGCCGAGCAGGTTGTCTCGGTCGGCGACGAGGTGTTCGTCAAGGTCATCGACATCGACCTCGAGCGTCGTCGGATCTCCCTCTCGCTGAAGCAGGCGAACGAGGGCGTCGACCCCGAAGGCACCGAGTTCGACCCGGCACTCTACGGAATGCTCACCGAGTACGACGAGGCGGGCAACTACAAGTACCCCGACGGCTTCGACCCGGAGACCAACGAGTGGAAAGAGGGCTTCGAGTCACAGCGTGAAAAGTGGGAGCAGGACTACGCTGCGGCCCAGGCTCGCTGGGAAGCCCACAAGAAGCAGGTCGCGACCGCCGACGAGATCAGCGACGCACCGGTGGCCGGAGGCTCCTCGTTCTCGAACGACGCCGACTCTGCCGGAACCCTGGCAGATGACGAAGCCCTCGCGGCGCTTCGTGAGAAGCTGAGCTCCAACTCCTAAGCAGGATGTCGTGAAACGGTCGGACCGCATAGGTCCGGCCGTTTCCGCGTTAATCGCTGGCTGAGCATCCGTCGCCGGCCACTCGGGTTACGGTCCGGCTAGCATTGCTCACGTGTATCTCATCGGCCTCACGGGCGGCATAGCCTCGGGAAAAACAGTGGTTGCTCGCCGGCTTGAGGAGCTCGGGGCCACGAGGGTGGATGCCGACCAACTCGCTCGAGACGTCGTGGCCGTTGGCACTCCCGGTCTCGCGGCGATCACCGAACGGTTCGGTGTCGATGTGATCGCTGCAGATGGCACGCTGGACCGCGCCGCGCTTGGCGCCGTGATCTTCCGGGACCCCGATGCCCGCCTCGCCCTCAACGCCATTACGCATCCCGCCATCCGCGAGCTGAGTTCGCGCCTGTTCGCCGAAGCGTCCGATCGTGACCCCAACGCGGTCGTCGTGTACGACGTGCCGCTTCTCGCCGAGGCGTTGCGGGATCCTGGCTATCACCGGTTCGACCTCGTCGTCGTGGTCGGTGCCAGCACCGAGACCCGCGTGCGCCGGCTCGTGCAATTGCGGGGGCTGACTCGCGAGGAAGCGCTCCACCGGCTCAACTCCCAGGCGACCGACACCGAGCGGCTCGCCATCGCCGATGTGGTCATCGACAGCAACGGAACGCTAGAGGAGACGATTGAACAGGCGGATGCCCTCTGGGCGGGGCGCGCGAGTCACCACTAAACGCATTCTGCCCACGGAGATATCCGGTACCGGTGTCGGTGGCGCTGCCTAAGCTTGAAACATGGAACCGACACGCTCAGTGCGCCCTTTCGAGGTCATCAGCGACTACATCCCGAGCGGCGACCAGCCGACGGCGATCGCGGAGCTGACCGCACGGATCAATGCAGGCGAAACCGATGTCGTTCTGCTCGGTGCCACCGGCACCGGCAAGTCGGCCACCACGGCCTGGCTCATCGAAGCGGTGCAGCGACCCACTCTCGTGCTTGCGCACAACAAGACTCTTGCTGCACAGCTCGCCAACGAATTCCGCGAGCTGATGCCGAACAACGCCGTGGAGTATTTCGTCTCGTACTACGACTACTACCAGCCAGAGGCCTATGTGCCACAGACCGATACCTTCATTGAAAAGGACTCGTCGGTGAACGCCGAGGTCGAGCGGCTCAGGCACTCGACCACCAACTCACTGCTCAGTCGCCGAGATGTGATCGTTGTCTCCACGGTGTCCTGCATCTACGGTCTCGGCTCTTCTGAGGAGTATCTGGATGCCATGTTGGCCCTCCAGGTCGGCATGAAGATCAACCGTGAAACGCTCATCCGCAAGTTCGTGTCGATGCAGTACCAGCGCAACGACGTGGACTTCTCGCGCGGCAACTTCCGGGTGCGCGGCGACACCATCGAGATCATCCCGATGTATGAGGAGCTCGCGATCCGCATCGAAATGTTCGGTGACGAGATTGAGGGTCTGTACAGCCTGCATCCGCTGACCGGCGACGTCGTCAAAAAGCTCGATGCAGTGTCGGTGTTCCCCGGGTCACACTATGTGGCTGGCCAGGAACGCATGCACGCGGCGATCAAGACCATCAAGGTGGAGCTCGACGAGCGGCTGAAGCAACTCGAGCGAGAGGGCAAGCTCCTCGAGGCTCAGAGGCTCCGCATGCGCACGACCTTCGACATCGAAATGATGGAGCAGATCGGATTCTGCAGTGGCATCGAGAACTACTCTCGTCACATCGACCAGCGACAGCCGGGCGAGGCTCCGCACTGCCTGATCGACTACTTCCCCGATGATTTTCTCGTCGTGATCGACGAGTCGCATGTGACCGTGCCACAGATCGGTGCGATGTATGAGGGGGATGCCTCGCGCAAACGCACGCTCGTTGACCACGGTTTTCGCCTGCCGAGTGCGCTCGACAACCGTCCGCTCAAGTTCAACGAGTTTCTCGACCGGGTGGGCCAGAAGGTGTACCTCTCGGCCACGCCCGGGAAATATGAGATGGGTATCACCGACAGCGTTGTGGAGCAGATCATCCGCCCCACCGGTCTCATCGACCCGGAGATCGTGGTCAAACCATCCAAGGGCCAGATCGACGACCTGCTCGAGGAGATCCGCAAGCGCACCGCGGCTAACGAACGTGTACTTGTCACGACGCTCACCAAGAAAATGGCGGAGGAACTCACCGAATTTCTTGGCGAGGCTGGGGTGCGGGTGCGTTACCTGCACTCGGATGTCGACACCCTTCGCCGTGTCGAGCTGCTCACGGAACTCCGCCAGGGGGTCTACGACGTGCTCGTCGGAATCAACCTGTTGCGAGAGGGTCTCGACCTCCCGGAGGTCTCCCTTGTGGCGATTCTCGATGCGGACAAGGAGGGCTTCCTGCGCTCCTCGACCTCCCTCATCCAGACCATCGGGCGCGCAGCGCGCAACGTCTCCGGTGCCGTGCACATGTATGCCGACGTGATGACCGACTCCATGAAGCTCGCAATCTCGGAGACCACGCGTCGCCGAGAGTTGCAGGTCGCGTACAACCTCGAGCGCGGGGTCGATCCGCAGCCGCTTCGCAAGAAGATCGCCGACATCACCGAGTCGCTCAACCGCGAGGGTGCGGACACGGCGGCGCTGCTCTCCAACCGGGACGGCCGCAAGCGGTCTCCCACGCCGAACCTCAAGCGGCATGGGGGGCTGGCGGCCAGCGGGGCGAACGACCTCGAGTCGATCATCCGAGATCTCAACGACCAGATGTTGATGGCCGCGGGGGAGCTCAAGTTCGAGCTCGCCGGGAGGCTACGCGATGAGGTATCGGATCTCAAGAAGGAGCTAAGGCAGATGGAAGCGGCCGGTCACATCTCCTGAGCAGACCGGCGTATGTGCTGCATCATCGCGAAGCCACACGGGAAGTCACTCCTCGCTACGCACAGAGCGAACGCGGGGCTTCAGTGTCGGTGGCCTGCATAGAATGTTAAGAGTGTCTATTTCCCGCGTTGAGTCCGGTTCGAAGCTTTCTGTCCATGGGGCGAGAGTGCACAATCTCAAGGGTGTCGACCTCGAGATTCCTCGAGACTCTCTGGTGGTGTTCACCGGCCTCTCCGGCTCCGGAAAGTCATCGCTTGCCTTCGACACGATCTTCGCCGAAGGCCAACGTCGGTATGTGGAATCACTGTCTGCCTACGCACGGCAGTTCCTCGGCCAGGTCGATCGCCCAGACGTCGATTTCATCGATGGCCTGAGTCCGGCCGTCTCGATCGACCAAAAGTCAACCAATCGCAACCCGCGCTCCACGGTCGGCACCATCACCGAGATCTACGACTACATGCGGCTCCTCTGGGCCCGTATCGGGGTACCCCACTGCGCGATTTGCGGCGAGAAGATCGAGCGCCAGTCGGTACAACAGATCGCCGACCAACTGATGACCCTCGAGACCGGAGTGCGCTATCAGATAGTGAGCCCCGTGATCTCGCAGAAGAAGGGCGAGTTCGTCGACCTCTTCAAGGAACTCGCCGCGAGTGGCTACTCTCGGGCAATAGTTGACGGCGAGCAGATTCAGCTCAGTGATCCGCCGACACTGAAAAAGCAATACAAACACGACATTTCCGTTGTCGTTGACCGTCTTGTCGCCGCCGACGACATTCTCACTCGGCTGACCGACTCTCTGGAGACGGCGTTGCGTCTTACTGACGGGTTGGTGAGTGTCAACTATGTCGACGCCACCGGTCCCGACGCCTGGCGCAACTTCAGCGAGAAGCTGTCGTGTCCGAACGGGCACCCGGTGCAGCTCACCGAGATCGAACCGCGCACCTTCTCCTTCAATGCCCCATTCGGCGCCTGCCCCGAGTGCTCCGGTCTCGGCACCAGGATGTCGGTCGATTCGGAACTGCTGCTCGGAGACCCGGCCCTCAGCCTTGCCGACGGCGTGATCCTCCCGTGGACGCAGTCGGGCAAGGGCCTGTTCAACTATTTCCAGCGATTGCTCGAGGGCCTCGCCGCCGACCTCGACTTCTCGCTCAAGACACCATGGCGCGACCTCGGCACGGACATCCAGAACGCGATCCTCAAGGGAAACGACTTCGAGGTCACCGTCAAGTGGAAGAACCGCTTCGGCCGTGAGATGAAGTATTCCACCGGGTTCGAGGGCGTAATGCCATACATCGAGCGCAAGTTCCTCGAGGCCGAGACCGATTCGGCACGGCAGCGTTACTCGGCATACCTGAGAGAGATCGACTGCCCGGTCTGTAACGGTAAACGGCTCAGGCCCGAAGTGCTTGCCGTCACAGTGCATGATTACAACATTGCGGATGTCGCGGAGCTCAGCCTCGTCGATGCCTTCGACTTCATGCAGCGACTCGAGCTATCCGCGCGTGATGCGAAGATTGCCGCGCAGGTACTGCGGGAGATTCGATTGCGGCTCGAGTTCCTGATTGAAGTCGGTCTGAGTTATCTCAATCTCGCCCGGTCAGCTGGCTCCCTCTCTGGCGGCGAGGCCCAGCGCATCCGCCTCGCCACGCAGATCGGATCGGGCCTCACCGGAGTGCTGTACGTGCTCGATGAGCCGAGCATCGGATTGCACCAACGTGACAATCGGCGTCTCATCGAGACTCTCGTCAAGCTGAAGAACCTCGGCAACACGCTCATCGTGGTCGAGCACGATGAAGACACGATTCGCACGGCAGACTGGATCGTCGACATCGGTCCCGGTGCGGGAGAGCACGGCGGAGAGGTCGTGCACTCCGGGTCATACGAAGCGCTGCTCGCCAACACGGATTCGATGACCGGCGACTACCTCTCCGGCCGCCGCTCGATCGAGACCCCTAAATCGCGCCGCCGGATCGATAAGAAGCGGATGCTCACGGTCGAGGGCGCGCGCGCCAACAACCTGCGCAACGTCACCGTCGAATTCCCGCTTGGCACCTTCACTGCGGTCACCGGTGTCAGCGGATCGGGAAAGTCCAGCCTCATCAACGACATCCTCTACAAAGTGTTGGCCAACGAGCTCAACGGCGCCCGCCAGATTCCGGGCAAGCACACCCGTGTCACCGGGCTGGACAACCTCGACAAGGTCGTGCACGTGGACCAGGCACCGATCGGGCGCACGCCACGCTCCAACCCGGCCACCTACACCGGGGTGTTCGACAAGATCCGAACCCTGTTCAGTGAGACCCAGGACGCCAAAGCGCGCGGCTATCTCCCGGGTCGATTCAGTTTCAACGTCAAGGGCGGGCGCTGTGAAAACTGTTCAGGCGACGGAACAATCAAGATCGAGATGAACTTCCTGCCCGACGTCTACGTGGTGTGCGAGGTCTGTAACGGCGCTCGCTATAACCGCGAGACGCTCGCGGTGCACTACAAGGGCAAGAGCATCGCAGAGGTGTTGGATATGCCGATCAGTGAGGCTGCCGATTTCTTCGAGGCGATCTCCTCGATCAGCCGTTTCTTGAAGACTCTCGTCGACGTCGGGCTCGGTTATGTGCGTCTCGGCCAAAGTGCAACGACACTCTCCGGCGGCGAGGCCCAGCGGGTGAAGCTCGCGACCGAGCTACAGAAGCGATCGATGGGGCGCAGTATCTACGTGCTCGATGAGCCAACCACCGGGCTGCACTTCGAAGACGTGCGCAAGCTCCTGCTGGTGCTCAACGGGCTCGTGGACAAGGGAAACACCGTGATCGTGATCGAGCACAATCTCGACGTGATCAAGTCTGCGGACTGGCTCATCGACCTCGGTCCAGAGGGCGGTGCCGGCGGAGGAGAGATCCTCGCGGTGGGCACACCCGAGCACCTGGCTACCGTGGAGGCGAGCTTTACCGGTTCCTTCCTCAAGGAAATCCTGCCAGAGGCTGTAACGCCGGTGCGTCGCAAGAAGCCCATGACGACCCGTCCTCAAGCGCTCGCGACGAGGTAGCTGCCGTGTCCGACACCGTGGCGTGGCGCCCCAAGGCGGGCGAGATCCCCCAGCAACCCGGGGTCTACCGCTTTCGGGATGCCGCGCAACGCGTGCTCTACGTCGGCAAGGCAAAGAATCTCCGTGCGCGCCTGAGCAACTACTTCGCGCCGCTGGCGAGCCTGCATGAGCGCACGCGGCGCATGGTGCTGAGCGCAGCATCCGTCGAGTGGACGGTTGTCGGCACGGAATTCGAAGCTCTTCAGCTCGAGTTCACCTGGATCAAGGAATTCGATCCACCATTCAACGTGCAGTTCCGGGACGACAAGTCCTACCCCTACCTCGCGATCACCCTCGGCGAGGATGTGCCGCGAGTGCTGGTGACCCGCAACCGCAACCTCAGAGGCGCCCGCTACTTCGGGCCGTACACGAAGGTCTGGGCGATTCGCGAAACCGTTGACATCATGCTCAAGGCATTCCCGATGCGCAGCTGCTCAGAATCCACCTACAAGCGTGCGGAGCAGACCGGGAGACCGTGCCTGCTTGGCGACATCGGAAAGTGCGCGGCGCCCTGTGTCGGTCGGGTCTCCAAGGCCGAGCACAAGTCGATCGCCCTCGACTTCGCCTCGTTCATGGGAGGAAATGACTCAAAGTACGTCGGCGAAGTCTCCAAGCGAATGAAAGCAGCGGCGGCCGTGCAGGACTATGAATCTGCGGCGAAATTTCGTGACCAGCTCGGCGCTCTCGAGACCGCGCTGTCAAAAAATACCGTTGTGCTCTCGGAAGATGTGGATGCCGACATTTTTGGCATCGCGCATGACGAGTTGGCCGCTGCGGTGCAGCAGTTCACGGTGCGCGGTGGGCGTATCCGCGGTGTGCGCAGCTGGGTGGTAGACAAGGAACTCGACCTCGAGCTGGACGAACTCGTGGAGACTGTCGTGCACAACGCCTACGACGAGCTCGATCCGCCACGACTCGTCGTGGTCCCCGAGCTGCCGGACGACGCGGCCGAGCTGGAGACCTGGCTTACCGAGCTTCGGGCCGAACGAGGGGTCGGACAGGGGCGGTCCGGACCGGGCAAGGTGGTCATGCGAGTCGCCCAGCGCGGCGAACTCGCTGCCCTCGCTCTTACCGTTGCAACCAACGCGCGCAATGCCCTTATTCTCTACAAGACGCGCCGCAGTGGGGACTTCGTGGCGCGGTCCCAGGCCCTCGCAGATATCCAGGAGGCCCTCGGAATGGAGGATGCCCCGTTGCGAATGGAGTGCTACGACGTATCGCACCTGAGCGGCACCAATATCGTCGCGTCGATGGTCGTGTTTGAAGACGGCCTGCCGCGCAAGGACCAGTACCGTCGCTTCAGCATCTCGGAGTCTACAGACGACACGGAATCTATTTACCAGACGCTCTCTCGGCGGCTTTCGCACCTCGAAGACGACCCCTCCCTTCCGGTAGCGGAGGCTGTCGAGCCAAGTGGGCGTCCGAGGTTCGCTTACCGCCCCAACCTCCTCATCGTCGACGGCGGACAGCCGCAGGTGGCGGCCGCAGCGCGTGCTTTGGACGACGCCGGCATCACCGGGATCACGCTGTGTGGCATCGCGAAACGGCTGGAGGAGATCTGGCTTCCCGGCAATGATTATCCCGTTATCCTCCCGCGCAACAGCGACGCGCTCTTCCTGATCCAGCGCATCCGGGATGAAGCTCATCGGTTCGCAATCACCTACCAGCGTCAACGGCGAAAGCGCGATGTGGGGTCGGTGCTGTCTGAAATTCCCGGGCTTGGCCCGGCTCGGGTGAAGGAACTGCTTCGCCATTTCGGGTCGGTCACGCAATTGCGCGCAGCGGATCCGGTCGCGATCGCGGAGGTCAAAGGTGTGGGAACCGTCGTCGCGCAAACAATCTTCGAGAAACTCCGGGAGTGACTTGGTCGGTAGGCTTGCCGAACAGGCAAGCGCACAGGAGTAAAGGTGTGACCACGCGATGACCGGGGACAGCTACCACCAGCCCGAACAGCACCAGGAGGTGCTCATCGTCACCGGCATGTCCGGTGCGGGGCGATCCACCGTTGGCAACGCGCTTGAGGACCTCGGCTGGTATGTCGTCGACAATCTCCCGCCCCAAATGCTCCGTCCACTGGTAGAGCTGGCCGGCAAGGCTGGCAACAACCTGCCCAAGGTCGCCGCTGTCGTCGACGTACGGGGAGGCAAGCTGTTCGCCGATCTCGAGCAGACCGTTGAGGCCCTTCGTGAGGCGACTCCCGTTCGCGTGCTCTTCCTGGAGGCAACTGACGCCGTTCTGGTGCGACGGTTTGAGCAGGTTCGGCGGCCCCATCCTCTCCAAGGCGACGGAACGCTTCTCGATGGTATCGGTGCCGAACGACAACGGATGCTCGGGCTTCGCGAGTCGAGTGACATCATTGTGGACACCTCCGACCTCAATATCCACCAGCTCGCGACGAAGATCTCTGAGACCTTCTCCAGTGCCGATACCCCGGGTCTCCAGCTCACGGTGCTGAGCTTTGGCTACAAATATGGGCTCCCGGCCGATGCCGACCTCGTGGCGGATATGCGTTTCCTTCCCAATCCGTTCTGGATTCCGGCCCTGCGCGCTCTCAGCGGGCTGGATACCCCGGTGAGCGACTATGTGCTCGCCCAGGAGGGCTCCGTAGAATTCGTCGACCGGTATGTGCTCGCACTCGAGCCGGTGCTCGCTGGATATCAGCGCGAAAACAAGAGACACGCTACGATCGCCATTGGATGCACGGGGGGAAAGCACCGGTCGGTCGCGATAGTGCAACGACTGGCCTCTCTACTGCGCGAGCAACCCGGAGTCGCTGTCAGCATCAAACATCGCGACCTCGGTCGCGAATAGAGCCATTGCCCCCGACCTCCGCTACAACTTCGATGGTCCTGGACGCCGCTGAATCCGCGGGATCAGACCGCGCGATCCTCGAATAACTGAAAGATAGGAAATCGGATTGGCTCTCACCGCCGACGTCAAAGACGAACTCGCCCGCATCGATGTGAGCAAGACCACAGTTCGAGCAGCGGAGCTCGCCACCATTCTTCGTTTCTCCGGGGGCCTGCACCTTATCTCAGGGCGCATCGCTGTCGAGTCTGAGCTCGACACCGCACAGCTCGCACGACGCGTGCGCAAAGACCTCGCCGAGCTGTACGGGGTGAGGAGCGAAATCTCCGTCATTTCCGCTTCCGGGCTTCGGCGCACGAGCCACTACCTCGTGCGCGTGCTGGACGGGGGCGAGACTCTGGCGCGCCAAACGGGTCTGCTGGATGCGCGCCGACGACCAATCCGCGGCCTCCCGAACAAGCTCACCACCGGCAGCCGTGAGGAGCTTGCCGCCGTCTGGCGCGGAGCGTTTCTTGCGCACGGCTCGCTCACCGACCCCGGCCGCTCGGCGGCTCTCGAGATCACCTGCCCCGGTAACGAGTCCGCTATGGCGCTCGTCGGCGCTGCTGGGCGGCTAAAGATCGCGGCGAAGGCACGGGAGGTGCGCGGAGTCCACCGGGTCGTCATCCGCGACGGCGAAGCCATCAGCGCGATGCTGGTGCACATGGGTGCACATTCAACCGTTCTCAACTGGGAAGAGCTGCGCCAGCGCCGGGAGGTGCGCGCGACGGCCAATCGCCTCGTCAATTTTGACGATGCGAACCTGCGTCGGTCCGCGCAGGCCGCAGTGGCGGCCTGTGCTCGCGTTGAGCGTGCTCTGGAGATCCTCGACGGCGACGTTCCCGAACACCTGCGTTACGCGGGAGACCTGCGCTTGCGCTTCCGGGACTCGAGCCTCGACGAACTCGGACACCACGCCGATCCGCCGATGACGAAGGATGCCGTTGCTGGCCGCATTCGCCGTCTTCTCGCCATGGCCGACAAGCGTGCTGTCGATCTCGGGATCCCGGGCACCGACGCAAATCTTCCCCCCGATTACGACGACGCCTGAGCGGTCAATCAGCCCGGATCGGCCACTCGCCTGAGCGAGTATTGAAGGTGTCTCCACTTGGAGGGAAGCATCTGATGGGTGCCGCCGTTGTGCCGAGTACACTGAAAAAAGACCCGCACCGACGGGAACTGTCGGGTAAGCGGGCTACTCACAAAGGAGATCGCACTATGGCCGATTACACTCTCCCCGAACTGGGATACGACTACGGAGCACTCGCTCCGAGCATCAGCGGGGCCATCATGGAGCTTCACCACTCCAAGCATCACCAGGCCTACGTGACCGGAGCCAATGCGGCCGTCGCTGCACTCGCAGCCGCCCGCGACTCCGGTGACCTTGCCAACGTCAACAAGCTCGAGAAGGACCTCGCCTTCAACCTCGGTGGGCACGTGAACCACTCCATCTTCTGGACCAATCTCTCACCGGATGGCGGCGACAAGCCGGTCGGACAGCTCGCGTCCGCGATCGATGACAACTTCGGATCCTTCGACAAGTTCACGGCGCACTTCACCGCAGCCGCGCTCGGCGTGCAGGGCTCCGGCTGGGCCGCCCTGGTCTGGGACTCGATCGGCGAGAAGCTGCTCATCAGCCAGTTCTTCGACCAGCAGTCGAATTTTGCCGCCGGCACCGTTCCGGTTCTCATGCTCGACGTCTGGGAGCACGCGTATTACCTCGACTACAAGAACGTGCGAGCGGACTACGTCAAGGCGTTCTGGAACATCGCTAACTGGGCGAATGTGCAGCAGCGTTTCGACGTCGCTCGCGAAAAGATGAACGGCCTGCTGGTACTCTCATAGCAAATCAGCGCGGTGTGGCCGGGTTCGTCCCGGCCGCACCCCTGTTCTCAGCTGTATTTCACCTCGCCCCCACAAAGTCGCGCTCACGGCGCCTCAGCAACAGGAGTTCTCTTGACTGTCAAGATCGGTATCAACGGCTTCGGCCGCATTGGTCGCAACTACCTCCGCGCGGCTCTCGCGCAGGGCGCTGACCTCGAAGTCGTTGCCGTCAACGACCTCACCGACCCCAAGTCGCTCGCGCACCTGCTGAAGTACGACTCCGTTGCCGGGCGCCTGTCTGAGGACGTATCGGTCGATGGCGAGTTCATTGTTGTCGGTGGCAAGCGCATCAAGGTCCTGGCCGAGCGCGACCCAGCGAACCTCGGTTGGGGCGCCCTTGGCGTCGACATCGTCATCGAGTCGACCGGTCGCTTCACGAACGCGAAGGATGCTTCCAAGCACATCGAGGCCGGCGCCAAGAAGGTCATTATCTCTGCTCCCGCGACCGGAGACGACGGCACCTTCGTCATGGGGGTCAACGAGCACCTTTACGAACCTGCCACCCAGCACATCCTCTCCAACGCGTCGTGCACCACCAACTGCCTCGCGCCGCTGGCCAAGGTGTTCATGGAGGCCTTCGGTATTGAGCGTGGCCTCATGACCACGGTGCACGCCTACACCGCCGACCAGAACCTGCAGGACGGGCCGCACAGCGACCTGCGTCGTGCCCGTGCCGCGGCGCTCAACATCATCCCGACCTCGACCGGTGCCGCGAAGGCCCTCGGGTTGGTCGTTCCCGAGCTCATCGGCAAGCTCGACGGCTACGCGCTCCGCGTGCCAGTACCCACCGGCTCGATCACCGACCTCACGATCGAGGCCAGCCGCAACGTCACCGTCGCCGAGGTCAACGCGGCCTACAAAGCGGCAGCGGAGAGCGGCCCGCTCAAGGGCTTCCTCAGCTACACGGAGGACCCGATCGTCTCCAGTGATATCCAGGGCGACCCGCACTCCTGCATCTTCGATTCCGGCCTCACCAAGGTGATCGGCAACCAGGTCAAGATCGCCGGCTGGTACGACAACGAGTGGGGCTACTCCAACCGTCTCGTCGACTTCACCGAGTACGTCGCAGACCGCCTGTAAGGCAGCCGGATGACGCTCCGCACGATCGATTCTCTCGGTTCGCTTGCGGGCAGGACGGTCATCGTTCGCTGTGATTTGAATGTTCCTCTTGCAGGCGCTCAGATCACGGACGATGGCCGCATCCGCGCCTCGCTTCCCACCCTCAACCTGCTCATCAATGCCGGGGCCCGTGTGGTCGTGGTGTCGCATCTTGGACGCCCACAGGGCGCCCCGGAGGCGAAGTACAGCCTTGCTCCAGTGGCCCAGCGGCTGAGTGAGCTTCTCGGGCAGCCCGTGACCTTTGCCTCCGACACCGTAGGAAGCTCTGCGGCGGAAGTCGTGGACGGTCTGGCGGACGGAGACGTCGCCCTGCTCGAGAACCTCCGTTTCAATCCGGGGGAGACGGCAAAGAGTGCGGATGAGCGTCGTGAGTTCGCACGTAAGCTCGCCGCATTCGGTGATGCGTTCGTGTCCGATGGATTCGGTGTGGTCCACCGCAAGCAGGCGAGCGTTTATGAATTGGCCGAGTTGTTGCCGAGCGCAGCAGGCACCCTCATCGTCACCGAACTCGACGTGCTCGACCGGCTCACCGCGTCGCCCACCAGGCCGTACGCTGTCGTGCTCGGCGGATCTAAGGTGTCGGACAAGCTCGGTGTGATTGCCCACCTTCTTCCGCGAGTCGACTCTCTGCTCGTCGGGGGCGGCATGCTCTTTACTTTTTTGGCAGCACGAGGCAACCAGGTCGGCGCGAGCCTGCTCGAGCTCGACCAGTTGGATGTCGTGCGGGGCTATCTCGCGAAGGCTGAGGAGCTGGGGGTCGAGATCGTGCTTCCGACGGATGTTGTCGTCGCCTCGAAATTCGGAGCCGACGCGGAGCACCAAGTTCGCCCGGCGGACGACATCGAGGGTTCGCCCTGGGGCGAGTCCGGTGTTGGACTGGATATCGGCCCGCAGACGGCTGCCCGATTCGCGGAGGTCATCCGCGCGTCGAAGACCGTGTTCTGGAACGGTCCAATGGGTGTCTTCGAACTCGAGCCATTCGCTGCGGGCACGAAGACTGTCGCCAAGGCATTGACCGAGGTCGACGGCCTTTCGGTGGTCGGCGGAGGGGACTCCGCCGCTGCGGTGCGGGCCCTCGGGTTCACCGACGACCAGTTCGGCCATATCTCCACCGGTGGTGGTGCGAGTCTCGAATTCCTGGAGGGCAAGAGCCTTCCCGGCCTGGAAATACTCGGATGGACAGCAAAATGACTACACGCACCCCATTCATCGCCGGCAACTGGAAGATGAACCTCGACCACTTGCAGTCGATCGCCTTCGTGCAGAAGCTGGCCTGGAGTCTCAAGGACGCGAAGCTCGACTACGGCACGGTCGAGGTGGCCATCTTCCCGCCGTTCACCGACCTGCGTTCGGTGCAGACCCTGATCTCGGCCGACAAGCTCCCGCTTAAATTCGGCGGTCAGGATGTGTCGGCCCACGACTCCGGTGCCTACACCGGTGAGATCTCGGGTGCCTTTCTCAAAGCCCTCGACTGCGAATACGTCATCATCGGCCACTCGGAGCGACGCACGCTTCACCACGAGACCGACGAGAAACTCGCCGCGAAGGTTGCTGCAGCGATTACACACGGTCTTGTGCCGGTGCTCTGCGTCGGCGAGACGGCCGAGGATCTTGAGAAGCACGGGCCGAGTGCCGTTCCCGTCGCCCAGTTGCGCGGAGCGCTCGCATCGGTGAAGACGGGAGCAAACATCGTCGTGGCGTACGAGCCGGTCTGGGCGATCGGATCCGGCCAGGCGGCGACCCCGGCGCAGGCGGAACAGGTCGCGGCCCAATTGCGGGCCACTCTTGCGGAGATCATCGGCGAGGAGGCGGCATCCGCCACCCGCATCCTTTACGGAGGATCGGTGAAGGCCGTGAATATCGCGGGCTTCATGCGCGAAGCTAACGTGGACGGTGCCCTGGTCGGCGGGGCGAGTCTCGACCTTGCGGAGTTCTCCAGCATTGCGCAGTTCCAGAAGCACGTTGGAACCTGAGCCCTCGCTTGCTCGGCGGTTTCACAGCGAACCGCTGAGGCCGGTTATACTAAACCGCGCCCGATAGACCTTATCGTCGCGCCCCAGAAAGGCTGTTCGTGGAAATACTTCAGGTCATCCTGCAGGTGGTACTCGGCATCACGAGTCTCCTGCTGACTCTCCTCATCCTGCTTCACCGCGGTCGCGGCGGCGGGCTGTCCGACATGTTCGGCGGCGGAGTGACCAGCAACCTCGGTGCATCCGGAGTCGCCGAACGCAACCTCAACAGAATCACGTTGATCCTCGCGCTGATCTGGGTGTCATCCATTATTGTCCTTGGTCTGATCACCAAGTTCGACGTGACCGGCTAGGAGACGTACCTATGGCTTCAGGTGGCAGTGCTATTCGTGGTTCTCGTGTCGGCGCGGGACCGATGGGGGAGCAGGACCGGGGTTTCCACGCCGAGCGGCTGCAGGTCTTCTATTGGTGTGCCAACGGCCACGAGTTGAGCCCCCACTTCCTCGCAACGATCGAGCCGGAAGAGATTCCCACGACGCTCGACTGCCCGAACTGCGGTCTTCCGGCTGGTCGTGACAAGGAGAACCCGCCGTCCGTCGTGAAGGTCGAACCGTACAAGACACACCTCGCCTACGTGAAGGAGAGACGTACCGAAGAGGAAGCCGCGACGCTCCTCGATGAAGCTCTTGAGCAGTTGCGCGCGCGTCGCGGACGCCTCACGCCGCAGTAGCCCTCACGCCGCAGTAGCCCTCACACCGCAGTAGCCCTCACGCCGCAGTAGCACTGACACCGCAGTGGACCTGGCGCGACTAAGTCGGGCCAGGGCCCTCAGTACTCCGCCGCGATCAGGTCTTCCGGCACCTTGGCGGCAGCCTCACGGTCGACAAAGAACACCGTCCGCAGGCGACCCTCGACTCCGGCCGCAGGCACTTCCCAGGTGCTGGCGCCCGCAAGCGCCAGGCCGAGCGCTGAGGCCTTGTCCAGGCCAGCCAGGGCAAGCCAGATGCGATCAGCACTGTTGATCACCGGCAGCGTGAGGCTGAGGCGCTCGGGCGGTGGCTTGGGAGAGTTACGGACGGCGATGACCGAGCCCTCCGTTGCACGGATACCCGGGGCGTCCGGAAATAGTGAGGCCACGTGCCCGTCCGGACCAACGCCCAGAAACAGGATGTCGAATCGCGGGGTATCCCGGCCCTCGTCCGCCGCATCAGCGAGCTCCGCTGCGTAGGAGGCCGCGGCCTCGTCGAGGCTGATACCGGCGTCCGAAGCGGCACACCAGTGGATATTCTCCGCGCGAAGTGCGACGTGATTGAGCAGCGCCAGGCGTGCCTGCGTATCATTACGCTCGGCATCTCCACGCGGAAGCCATCGCTCATCGCTCCACCACAGGATGACACGGGACCAGTCGATGCTGTCGCGCGCTGGCGACTCATTGATCGCCTCGAGAACCGCGCTACCCACGGTGCCGCCCGTGAGAGCGATGTTCACCCGGGGCTGCTGGTCGAGCAGGTCGACGACCTTCGTGATGAACCGTGCCGCTACCGAACCGGCGAGGGCCTTCCGGTCGGCGTGCACGAGCACGCGACGGACATTCGTCACGGCTCGGGCACCGTGATCGATCCGGTGACGGTGGGAGCGTCGAGCTGGGCGAGACCGTTCTGGATCACCGCTCCGAAGAGGTCATCCGGGTCGAGACGGCGCAGTTCCTCGGCCAGGCAGTCGCGAAGGCTGCGGCGGATCAGCGAAATATCGTGGATCGGCTGGTTTGGTTGCACGAGTGTGACGATATTCGTGTTGGTGCGCTCAAGCTCGATCACGCCGGACGCGCGATGTAGCCGGACACCCTGGATTCCGCTCGATCCGTGCGCTGGAGTCACCAATTCGTGGCGTGCAGGCACTTTCAACTGCATCTGCAGCCAGGCGGCGAGAAGTCCCGTCGACGGCGAGTCTGGGGCTCCATGCACTTCGACGCTGGTGATTGATTCGTACGGCGGCTGGTCGAGCACCGCTGCCAGCTGCGCACGCCAGAGCGTGAGACGAGTCCAGGAAAAGTCGGTATCGCCGGGACTGTAGGTGCGGGAGAGGTGATTCAGGAACCCGCGGGGGTCACGCTGGGCTGCGGCATCCGTGATTCGACGCTGGGCGATGCGACCGAGAGGAGACTCAGAGGCCACCTCCGGTGCTTCGCCCGGCCACCAGGCCACCACAGGTGCATCGGGCAGCAGCAGGCCGGTGACCAGGCCTTCCTCGTCCGAGGCGGTGTCGCCATAGGCCTTGAGCACCACGACCTCGCTCGCACCGGCATCGCCGCCGACGCGGATCTGCGCATCGAGACGCGGGGCATCCGACATGTCGGGGCCGTCTGCTCCGGTAGAGATCACGATGACGCGCATCGGATGCTCGCGGGATGCGTCGTTCGCGGCCTCGATGGCCTCCTCCTCGTGTCCGAGGTTGGTCGAAATAACGAGGGTGAGCACGCGCCCGAGAGCGACAGCACCCCCCTCTTCCCGGATCTTGACGAGAGCCTTCGAGATTTGGCTTGTTGTGGTGTTGGGAAGGTCGACAATCATGAACGTTTCCAGACTGTGGTGGTCACGGGCGTCGCCAAACGCGCCCGTCGCGGGCAAGGAGTTCGTCGGCGGATGCCGGTCCCCAGGTTCCGGGGCGGTACTGCTCAGGCTGCCCCTGGGTGGCCCAATATTCCTCGATCGGGTCGAGGATCTTCCAGCTCAGTTCCACCTCTTGGTGGCGGGGGAACAGCGGTGGATCACCGAGAAGCACGTCGAGGATCAGACGCTCGTAGGCTTCCGGGCTTGCTTCGGTGAACGCGTGCCCGTATCCGAAGTCCATGGTGACATCCCGCACCTGCATGCCGGCACCCGGCACCTTGGAGCCGAAGCGGATGGTGACACCCTCATCCGGCTGTACCCGAATCACCAGGGCATTCTGGCCAAGAGCAGAGGTCTGGCTCTCAGCGAAGAGGTTTTGCGGAGCGCGTTTGAAGACGACCGCGATCTCGGTGACCCGGCGGCCCAGCCGTTTGCCGGCACGGAGGTAGAACGGCACTCCCGCCCAGCGGCGAGTCCCGATGTCCAGGCGAATCGCGGCGAAGGTCTCGGTGAGCGACTTCGGGTTCATGCCGTCTTCCTCCAGGAATCCGACTACCTTCTCACCGCCCTGCCAGCCGCTTGCGTACTGGCCGCGGGCAGTGGAGTGAGAGAGATCCGTCGGCAGGTGGATGGCCGAAAGCACTTTCTCTTTTTCGGCACGAAGATCCTTCGCGGCGAATGACACCGGCTCTTCCATCGCCGTCAGTGCGAGGAGCTGCAGAAGATGGTTCTGGATGACATCGCGTGCGGCGCCGATCCCGTCGTAGTAGCCCGCGCGACCGCCGACACCGATGTCCTCAGCCATGGTGATCTGAACGTGATCCACGTAGTTTGCGTTCCAGATCGGTTCGTACAGCTGATTGGCGAAGCGCAGGGCCAGGATGTTCTGGACCGTCTCCTTGCCGAGGTAGTGGTCGATCCGGAAGACGCAGTCCGCCGGAAAAACCGACTCGACGACGTCGTTGAGCTCGCGTGCGGTTGCGAGGTCGCTGCCGAAGGGCTTCTCGATCACGACACGGCGCCATGCGCCATCCACCTCGTCGGCCAACCCGGAGCGACGAAGCTGCTCAGTCACCTGGGGAAACGACTTCGGCGGGATCGAGAGGTAGAAGGCGTGGTTGCCCATCGTGCCGCGTGTCTTGTCGAGTTCCTCGAGCGTCTTCTTGAGCTCAGCGAATGCCTTGTCGTCGTCGAACTCACCCTGCACGAAGCGAATGCCCTCCGCGAGTTGCTTCCACACATTCTCGTCGAACGGCGTGCGTGCGTATTGTGCCACTGCGTCGTGCACCACCTGGGCGAAGTCCTGGTCGACCCAGTCACGACGGGCAAATCCGACGAGCGCGAAACCGGGCGGGAGCAGGCCCCGGTTAGCGAGGTCGTAGACCGCTGGCATCAGCTTTTTGCGGGCGAGGTCGCCCGTCACTCCGAAGATGATCAGGGCGCTCGGCCCGGCAATTCTGTTGAGACGGCGGTCGGAGGGCAACCTCAGGGGGTTGAACTCCGGCGTTATTTCCACCGGGGACATTCGGCTCCTAGCGAGTTCGTGTCGGTTGGACGATCAGTATTTTAGACACTCGGCGTACTAGGCGATGGCACCGAAAAGCGTCGCAAGATTCTGTGCCGGATCCGTGAGCGTAAGGGTGAGCACCGGGCGACCGTGGTCGGCGAGTACACTCGCATCACCGGCCGCCTGCGCTTGGATGAGGTAGCCGTAAGAGAACGGGCTGTCGGGAATCTCGAGGTCGGCCGGAGCCGTCGCCGTGATCTGAAGGAACACGCCGGTGGCGGGTCCACCCTTGTGGTATTGGCCGGTCGAGTGCAGGAAGCGCGGTCCCCAGCCGAAGGTAACCGGGCGACCGGTCTTCTCGGCCAGTCGGTCGCGGAGCTTCGAGAGCTCGGGGTTCGCATGGCGGTCGACGTACGCCTGTACCGCGAGGTAGCCGTCCGGCCCGATGTGGCTGACAAGCGCGTTTATCGCGGCGGATACGGAATCCGCACCGGCGAGGAGCTCGGTCGATCCGCGCACCTCGATACCGTCCACAGCGAAGGCGGGTGCGACGGGATCGGGGCGCGAGTCGAGCAGCGCGCGAGTCGCGATCTTGGCCGACTCGACATCCGGCTGATCGAAGGGGTCGATGCCGAGCAATCGACCGGCGACCGCCACAGCGTATTCCCAGACGAGCATCTGAGCACCGAGGGTACCGCTGATCTCGATCTCCCCGTCGCGCACTTCCTTGGTGGCGTGAGCGCTCTCGACGAGGCGCACGATCTGGACGTCGTCGAGGTTCTCGGAGAGCTCGGGGGAGTGAAGGTCGAGAACGACCGGAAGGAGCCCCTTTCCGCTTTTTCCGGTCGACTCGGCGATGAGCTGCTCAACCCAATCACCGAAGCCGACGATATAGGTACCGTCGGCGACGATCCCGATCTTGTCTTTTAGCGGAGAGGTACCGGCGATAGCGGCACCGAGAATGAGTCCAGGGTTCTCCACCTGGTCGACCATGAGCTGCCCGGTCACCGCGGATGCTTCAGCGAGAAGCGCACGGATGTCCACGCCGGCGAGTCCGGACGGCACGAGGCCAAAGGCTGTCAGCGCAGAATAGCGACCGCCCACATTCGGATCGGCGTTGAACACGCGGTATCCGGCTGCTCGAGCCGAAACGTCAAGCGGCGAACCCGGGTCGGTGACGACAACGATGCGTTCGGCCGGGTCGATACCGATGCCGTGAAAAGCCTCTTCGTAGGACTTGCGCTGGCTGGCCGTCTCGAGGGTTGAGCCCGACTTCGACGAGATGACGACAACGGTCGTCTTCAGGCGATCGGCGAGAGCGGCCAGGATCTGACCGGGGTCGGTCGAGTCGAGAATCGTGAGCTCGACGCCTGCAGTACGCGTGATCACCTCGGGGGCGAGCGAAGAACCGCCCATTCCGCCGAGCACCACATGATTTACCCCGGAGGCATGGAGCTTGTCGCGCAACGCGATGATGTCGTCGATCAGTGGCTCGGAGATGACGACTGCTTCGGTCCAGCCGAGGCGTCTTCCTGCCTCTGCCTCGGCATCCGCTCCCCAGAGGGTCGGATCCTGGTCGGAAATTCGGGAGGCGACGAGGTCGCTCACCAGCTGCGGAACAATGCGGTCAACCGCCTCTGCGGCGGCGCCGCTCACCGTGATGTCGAAGCTCATTTGGCGACCTCACCATTCGCCGACTCGAGTGCTGCTGTCACGGTGTCGAGCAGTTCGTTCCACGACACGATGAACTTCTCCACTCCCTCTTTCTCGAGCAGCGCGGTGACCTCCTCGTAGGAGATTCCCAATGCGTCCAGTGCGTCGAGTACTGCATTAGCGTCGTCGTAATTGCCGGTTACCTGGTCACCGTCGATGACACCGTGGTCGAAGGTGGCCTCGAGGGTCTTCTCCGGCATGGTGTTGACGACGTTGGCCACGGCGAGCTCGGTCACATACAGGGTGTCGGGTAGCGTCGGATCCTTCACGCCGGTGGATGCCCAGAGCGGGCGCTGCACGTGCGCTCCCGCGGCGAGGAGGCCCTTGGCCCGCTCGCTATCGAAGGCCTGCTCAAAGACCTGGTATGCCAGTCGCGCATTCGCGATGCCGGCCTTGCTCTTGAGTGCAATCGCCTCTGGAGTGCCGATGGCATCGAGGCGGTTGTTGATCTCGGTGTCGACACGGGAGACGAAAAACGAAGCGACCGAGTGAATAGTCGAGAGGTCGTGCCCGGCGGCCTTCGCCTGCTCGAGACCGGTGAGGTACGCGTTGATGACTTCCCGGTGGCGCTCGAGGCTGAAGATGAGCGTCACGTTGACGCTGATACCTGATCCGATAGTCTCGGTGATCGCCTCGAGACCCTCGACCGTCGCGGGGATCTTGATCATGGCATTCGGACGGTCAACAGTTGCCCACAACTGCTTGGCTTGGGCTGAAGTTGCGACGGCATCGTGCGCGAAGCCGGGCTCCACCTCGATCGAGACGCGCCCATCCTGTCCGCCGGTCGAATCGAAGATCGGACGGAAGATATCGCTTGCGTTTGCGACGTCAGTGGTGGTGATTTCGAAGACGGCCTCGGTGACGGTCTTGCTCGCGGCGGCGAGTTGGGCCACCTGGACGTCGTAGGCCTCGCCCTTAGCGAGAGCGCTGGCAAAGATGGTCGGGTTTGTCGTGACACCGACGACGTTCCGCTCGGCGATCAGCTTCTGCAGTCCGCCGGAGTTGATCCTCTCGCGAGAGAGGTCGTCGAGCCAGATGCTGGTGCCGACGGCGGAGAGGGCGGCGGTGGGGGTGTTCTCAGTCATGTCTATCTCCCTAATTTTCGACGCCTAGACGGCGGCGATCGAGTCCTTGGCGGCGGAGATGGCGTGCTCGGTGGTTATTCCGAACTCACGGAACAGCGTCTTGTAGTCGGCGGATGCTCCGAAGTGTTCGATCGAGACGCTCCGGCCGGCATCGCCGACGTATCCGCGCCAGGTGAGGTCGCGGCCGGCCTCGATGGAGACCCTCGCTTTGACGCTCTTCGGAAGCACCGATTCGCGGTACTCAGCGGACTGCTCCTCGAACCATTCGAGGCACGGTGCGGAGACGACGCGGGCGCTGATGCCCTCGGCCTTGAGCTGCTCGCGGGCATCCACTGCGATCTGCACCTCGGACCCGGTGGCGATGAAGATGACATCCGGGGTGCCATTCGGTGCCTCCGCGAGCACATACGCGCCCTTTGCGACATGCTTTGCCGCGGCGAAGGTCTCGCCACTGGCGACATCCTCGCCGCGCTCGAACACCGGGATGTTCTGGCGGGTCAGCGCGATACCCGCTGGCCCGTTGCGACGTTCAAGAATGGTCTTCCATGCCCATGCGGTCTCGTTCGCGTCGCCGGGTCGCACGATGTCGAGGCCAGGGATGGCGCGGAGGGCGGCGAGCTGCTCGATTGGCTGGTGGGTCGGCCCGTCTTCGCCGAGCGCCACGGAGTCGTGAGTCCAGACGTAGATCGCCGGCGCCTTCATCAGCGCGGCGAGGCGCACCGCCGGCCGCATGTAGTCGCTGAAAATCAGGAACGTTCCGCCGAACGGGCGGGTATTGCCGTGCAGCACGATGCCATTGAGAATCGCGCCCATGGCGTGCTCGCGGATGCCGAAGTGCAGGACCCGCCCGTACTTGTCGCCGGTCCACTCGTGGGTCGAGTGCTCGGCGGGCACGAAGGACCGCGAGCCTTCGATGGTGGTGTTGTTGGACTCGGCGAGGTCGGCGGAACCGCCCCACAGCTCCGGGATGACCGGGCCGAGAGCGTTGAGCACCTTGCCGGAAGCAGCACGCGTCGACACTTCCTTGCCCGCTTCGAACACGGGAAGGGCCTCTTCGACACCCTCGGGGAGGTCGCCGGAGAGGATCCGGTCGAGCAATACCTTCCGGTCAGGGTTTGCGGCGGCCCAGGCGTCGAACTGCACGTTCCACTGCGCATGCGCGGCCTTGCCGCGGTCCACGGCCTTGCGGGTGTGGGTGAGAACCGCCGGGTCTACGTCGAAAGTCTTCTCGGGATCGAAGCCGAGCACTTTCTTGACGGCGGCAAGTTCCTCGGCACCGAGGGCGGATCCGTGGATCTTGCCCGAGTTCTGCTTCTTCGGGCTCGGCCAGCCGATGATCGTCTTGAGGATGATCAGCGACGGCTTCGAGGTCTCACCCTTCGCCGCCTCGATCGCGTCGTTGAGCGCCTGGACATCTTCGACGTACTGGCCGGTCTTCTTCCAGTCCACGACCTGCACATGCCAGTGGTAGGCCTCATAACGGGCCTTCACGTCTTCGGTGAAGGCGATGTTCGTGTCGTCTTCGATGGAGATCTGGTTGCTGTCGTAGATCGCGATGAGGTTGCCGAGCTCCTGGTGGCCGGCGAGAGAGGACGCCTCGCTTGTCACGCCCTCCTGCATGTCACCATCGCCGGCGATCGCGTACACGTAGTGGTCGAATGGGCTGGCGCCTTCGGCGGCATCCGGGTCGAACAGTCCGCGCTCGAACCGCGACGCGTAGGCGAAGCCCACGGCAGAGGAGAGGCCCTGTCCGAGCGGACCGGTGGTGATCTCCACTCCGTCGGTGTGTCCGAACTCAGGGTGGCCGGGCGTCTTGGATCCCCAGGTGCGAAGTGCCTTGAGGTCATCGAGTTCGAGGCCGTACCCGCCGAAGTAGAATTGCACGTACTGGGTGAGGGAGGAGTGCCCCACCGAGAGGATGAAGCGGTCGCGCCCCATCCAGGTGCTGTCACTCGGGTCGCGGCGCATGACCTTCTGAAAAAGCAGGTAAGCCGCAGGAGCCAGGCTCATCGCGGTGCCCGGGTGCCCGTTTCCCACCTTCTCCACGGCATCCGCTGCCAGGATGCGGGCGGTGTCAACGGCGGTGTTGTCAATGGGATCCCATTGGAGAGCTGCCACGAGAATTCGACCCTTCTGTTGCGTACGATGTCAGTCCCGAGTGGGTCACACCGCCTGAGGTAATTACACGGGCTCACCTGACGACATCGGCAGTGCCGTGGGCTGCCCTACACGGCAACGAGGCTGACGGGGACGGTGCTACGGCGTGCAAGTTACCTCCAAGTATAGAGAAAGCCGCGAGACGACGTTCCAGGAGGTCGTGCCACTCGGGAAGGAGCTGACAGGAGCTCCCAGCCGGGGCGCATAGACTCTTTTCGGGTGAGAACGGGTGTTAGAGGAGCAATGGACGTAGCGGTAGAGACTCGGCAACTTGGCGCGCGCATCGGCTTCGCCCGCAAGTCGAAGGCCTACTTTGCGCTCACCAAACCACGGGTCATTGAACTGCTTCTCGTGACGACGGCGCCCGTGATGATACTCGCGCAGGGCGGCATTCCGAATCTGTGGCTCGTGCTGTGGACGCTCGTCGGTGGCGCGCTCAGTGCGGGATCCGCCGGGGCCTTTAATTGTTACATTGACCGTGACATGGACCGGGTCATGAAGCGCACGAGCAAGCGCCCGCTGGTCACCGGGGAACTCACGGATCATGAAGCGTTGGCTTTCGCGTGGGTTATTGGTGCGGCATCCATTGTTGTGCTCGGGCTGCTGGTCAACTGGCTCGCCGCTGCGCTTTCCCTTGTCGCCATCCTCTTCTACGTGCTCGTCTACACCCTGGTTCTCAAGCGACGAACCCCCCAGAATATCGTCTGGGGCGGTGCCGCTGGCTGTATGCCAGTACTCATCGGCTGGGCGGCGGTCACGGGTTCCCTTGGCTGGGCTCCGTTCATCCTGTTCGGCATCGTGTTTCTGTGGACGCCGCCACACTACTGGCCGCTCTCGATGCGTTACCGGGCCGACTACGCGTCGGTAAACGTGCCGATGCTGGCTGTGGTGCGCGGTCGTACAGTAGTGGGTCTGCAGGTCGTTCTCTACGCCTGGGCGACCGTCGCATGCTCGCTTCTGCTGATCCCGGTTGCACACATGGGCATCCTGTACACGGTCGTTGCAGTTCTGGCGGGCGGATGGTTCGTGTTCGAGTCTCACCGCCTGTACTCCATGGCGATCCGACACGACACCGTCAAGCCGATGCGGGTGTTCCACAGCTCGATCAGCTATCTCACTCTGCTCTTCCTCGCGGTGGGCATCGACCCGCTGCTCGCCGCACTGCGCTGACCCACTGTTCTGACCCTTCCATCCTGACTCTCGATCCCGGAAGGACCGACCCATCGTCACCCCATTCGCCTGGCTGGCCAGTCGCTACACCCTCGGAGAACGCGCCCTGCGCTGGGGAACCACGGCTGCCCTTGTGGTGAGCGTCTTCATCGTGCTCACCGGAGGTGTCGTTCGGGTCACCGGCTCGGGGCTCGGGTGTCCCACCTGGCCCTCCTGCGACGCCGGGTCGTTTACAACGACTCCCGAGTTGGGAATTCACGGCTTCATAGAGTTCGCGAACCGTGCGCTCACCGGTGTGCTCATCCTCGCCGTCGGTTGGGCGATCGTCGCCGCGCGGTTGCAGAAGCCGCGCAATCGCACCCTCACCCGCCTGGCCTGGTCGCAATTCTGGCTCGTGGTGGCGAATTCGATCGCTGGCGGGATCTCGGTGCTCACCGGTCTCAACCCCTATGTCGTTGCACTGCACTTCGTGCTGGCGATCGCGCTGCTCACCACAACGACGCTCACCTGGCATCGTGCCCGGCAGGCCATCTTGGAACCGACACCGCGCCTGGCGGTGGTGCAGCGAAAGTCCGCGATCCTCAGCGTTCTCCTGGTCACCACCACCTTCGTGTTGATCTCGATCGGCACGCTGGTGACCGGCTCAGGGCAGCACTCCGGCGACTCGGCGGGTGTGCCGCGTATGGGTTTTGTCTGGGCACACGTGACAGTGGTCCACGGTGTGCTCGGCACGCTCGTGCTCGTGCTCGCTCTCGTCTTGTATGGCAGCCTTCGGACCCGCCCCGAGACCTCCCTCGCGCGACGTCGCGTCGTCATTTTTTTGATTGTCACGGTCGCGCAGGCCGCGCTCGGATTGCTCCAGGCGAACATCGGGGTTCCGGCCGGATTGGTCGCCATCCACGTGCTCGGTTCCGCTCTCGTCTGGGTGGGGGTGCTGCGGGTGCTCCTCGACGTGAATCCGCAGCTGTTCCGCACAGTCGGATTGCAGGCACCGGTCGAGGCTGCGGTCAGTATTCACCGCTGATTCGCACCCACCCCCTGTAGAATCTTAAAAACTAACAGCACACAGCTCTGCCACCGTGTCGGCGTCGATACGCATGGCGCCTCTTATTGGCGCAGACGGTGAAGATTCGCCGTCGCCGGTGGGCTTCGGGGAATGCGCCCGCGGTGTGTGCGGTTGTCACAGGGGAGAGCCCTGGAATTACAGAGTTTTGCGAAAAGGAAGAGGGAAATCATGTCGGACATTCTGATCGACCGTCCCGAACTCGAAAGCCTCGGCATTTACGAGTTCGGCTGGTCCGACTCCGACGTCGCCGGAGCATCCGCCAAACGCGGGATCTCTCCCGAGGTGGTCGCTGATATCTCAGCGCTCAAGAGCGAACCGGAGTGGATGCTCAAGAACCGCCTCAAGGCGCTCGCGCTCTTCTACAAGAAGCCGATGCCCGCCTGGGGTGCTGATTTGTCCGGTATCGACTTCGACAACATCAAGTACTTCGTGCGGTCTACCGAGAAGCAGGCGCAGACCTGGGATGACCTCCCCGACGACATCAAAAACACCTACGAAAAGCTCGGTATCCCCGAGGCGGAGCGGCAGCGCCTGGTCTCCGGAGTGGCCGCACAGTATGAGTCCGAGGTTGTCTATCACACGATCAACAAAGACCTCGAAGACCAGGGCGTCATCTTCATGGACACCGATACGGCGCTGAAGGAACACCCGGAGCTGTTCAAGGAGTACTTCGGCACCGTGATTCCGGCCGGCGACAACAAGTTTGCCGCGCTCAACACTTCCGTCTGGTCCGGCGGGTCGTTCGTTTACGTCCCAAAGGGCGTTCACGTGCAGATCCCGCTCCAGGCCTACTTCCGCATCAATACCGAAAACATGGGCCAGTTCGAGCGCACTCTGATCATCGCCGATGAGGGGTCATACGTGCACTACATCGAGGGCTGCACCGCTCCGATCTACAAGTCGGACTCGCTGCACTCCGCCGTCGTCGAAATCATTGTGAAGAAGAACGCCCGAGTGCGCTACACGACGATCCAGAATTGGTCCAACAACGTCTATAACCTCGTGACCAAGCGCGCGATCGCGCACGAGGGTGCCACCATGGAGTGGATCGATGGCAACATCGGCTCCAAGGTCACGATGAAGTACCCGTCCATCTACCTCGTTGGGGAACACGCCAAAGGGGAAACCCTCTCGGTGGCCTTCGCCGGCCCCGGACAGCACCAGGACGCCGGCGCCAAGATGATCCACATGGCCCCGTATACGCAATCGTCGATCGTCTCCAAATCGATCGCCCGTGGCGGTGGCCGCACCGGCTACCGCGGCGAAGTACGCATTGCCGAAGGCGCGCACCACTCCGCCAATACGGTGCGTTGCGACGCCCTGTTGGTCGACGCGATCTCGCGCTCCGACACCTACCCCACGACGGACGTCCGTGAAGACGACGTGCAGATGGGCCACGAGGCCACGGTCTCGCGTGTAAGCGCCGAGCAACTGTTCTATCTCCAGTCCCGCGGGATGCCCGAAGACGAGGCCATGGCCATGATCGTCCGCGGCTTCATCGAACCGATCGCGCGCGAGCTCCCGATGGAGTATGCCCTCGAACTCAACAAGCTCATCGAAATGGGCATGGAAGGCAGCGTCGGCTAGGTGTCTGTTCCCACTGAAACCGTGCCCGCAACGGTCACAACGGGTCCTGTGGCTGCGCCCGACCACTCTCGCCTCGGCTCAAAGCAGCACAGCGACGGCGGCTGGGGCCTCGTGCCGCTGCAGGTTCGTTCGGCGCGTTTCGCCTCTTTCGACGTCGTCGACTTCGAGCCCGTCACCGGCCAGGAAGCCGAGTGGAAACACACTCCGATCGCTCGGGTCCAGGCGCTCATCGATGGTGCCCTCGAGGCAGATATCGAACCGCTCACGGGAGTTACTGCGTTTGGCGACTCGTCGCTCATCGAGTGGGTGCCCCGCGGCGACGTCCGTATTGGCCGCGCGGGCAAGCCGGAGGAGCGGGCATCCGCGAATGCCTGGAGTACCTTCGAATCGGCGCTCGTGATCACGATCACCGGCGAACAGGCCTCCGAGGTGACTGTCACTCGATCCGCGCTCGGTACTACCGCTCGGGCCGCGCATACTGTCATCCACGCAACGCATCACAGCGTCGGAACCGTGGTCCTGCAGAACAGCGGGGATGCACTCCTCAGCGAGAACGTCGAGATCGTCCTCGACGAAGGCGCCCAGTTGACGGTCGTCACGGTGCAGCAATGGGACGCCACCGGCATTCACCTTGCGAGTCACTTTTCGGAGATCGGTCGCGACGCGCGACTCAAGCACGTGGTCGTCTCTCTCGGCGGTTCTGTGGTTCGGGTGAATCCATCGACCCACCTGTCCAGTGAGGGCGGGGACGTTGAACTGTACGGAGTGTACTTCGCTGACACGGGCCAGCACCTCGAGCAGCAGGTCTTCGTGAATCACGATGCTCCAAACACGAAGTCACGCGTGAGCTACAAGGGCGCTCTTCAGGGTGTCGGAGCCCACACTGTCTGGATCGGCGACGTGCTTATTCGCCCGACCGCATCGGGAACCGACAGTTATGAACAGAACCGAAACCTGTTACTGACGGATGGTGCGCGCGCCGACTCCATTCCTAACCTCGAAATCGAGACCGGGGAAATCGCCGGCGCCGGTCACGCGAGTGCGTCGGGACGATTCGACGACGAACAACTTTTTTACCTTCAGGCGCGCGGCATTCGCGAAGACGAGGCGCGACGACTCGTCGTGCGGGGCTTCCTTTCTGAAATCGTGCAGAAGATCGGGTCACCCGAGCTTGAAGAACGACTGCAAAAAGCCATCGAGGCCGAACTTACCCACACTGACGGCTGACCCCGAATGAAAGAAGCGGTAGTGACCATCAAGATCTGTGCCGAAAGCGACATCGAACTCGGCTCTGCCGTTCGGGTCGTCATCGATGGGACCCCCATCGCAGTAGTGCGGGATTCCGCTGGTGTCGTTCACGCCATCGGCGACACCTGCACCCACGGCGACATCTCCCTCGCGGAAGGTTTTGTCGAAGACGACACTCTGGAGTGCTGGGCACACGGATCAAAGTTCTCATTGCTCACCGGCAAGCCGATCACCCTTCCGGCCTACGAGCCGGTTCCCGTGTTTGCGGTCTCCATCGTGGACGGCGACGTTTTCATCGACCCGACCCCCGTGGTCACCCCCTAACCCGCAAGGAGTTCGCACCATGTCAGTACTTGAAGTCAGAGACCTCCACGTGAGCGTCCAAACCGAACAGGGCACCACGCAGATCCTCAAGGGGGTCGACCTGGTCGTCAACGAGGGTGAGATCCACGCCATCATGGGTCCCAACGGGTCGGGTAAGTCCACCCTCGCGTACACGATCGCCGGTCATCCGAAGTATCACGTGGAGAGCGGCTCGGTCACCCTCGACGGCCAGGACCTGCTCGCCATGCCCGTGGATGCTCGCGCTCGCGCCGGCCTCTTCCTCGCAATGCAGTACCCGGTGGAGATTCCCGGCGTCGCCGTTACCAACTTCCTTCGCACTGCCAAGACGGCGATAGACGGTGTACAGCCCTCCATCCGCACCTGGACCAAAGAGGTCACCGAAGCGATGAAGGGTCTGAGAATGGACGCCTCGTTCAAGGACCGCAACGTGAACGAAGGATTCTCCGGCGGGGAGAAGAAGCGCCACGAGATCCTGCAGCTCGAACTGCTGAAGCCCAAGTTCGCGATCCTCGACGAGACGGACTCCGGACTGGACGTCGACGCGCTGAAGATCGTGTCGGAGGGCGTTAACCGCGCCAAGGCGAATACCGGACTCGGGCTGCTGCTGATCACCCACTACACGCGGATCCTTCGCTACATCACCCCCGACTACGTGCATGTCTTCGTCGACGGTCGCGTCGCTGAAGAGGGTGGCGCAGAGCTGGCCGATCGCCTCGAAAACGAAGGCTACGATCGCTTCCTGGCTCCGGCAAGCCTAGGCTGAGGCCATGGCAGTCGCTCTAGCTCCCGCGCTCTTCGACCAGGTGGAAGAAGCTCTCAAGGACGTGATGGATCCCGAGCTTGGGATCAACATTGTCGACCTTGGGCTCATTTACGACCTCACCTGGGACGACGAGAACGACGCGCTGATTATTAGCATGACGTTGACCTCTGCCGGCTGTCCGCTCACCGACGTGATCGAGGAACAGACCGCGCAGTCTCTCGACGGAGTCGTGGATCAGTTCCGCATCAACTGGATCTGGATGCCTCCGTGGGGTCCAGAGAAGATCACTGACGACGGACGCGACATGATGAGGGCGCTCGGCTTTTCGATGTAGCGGCGGGCCGCTTGGGCGTCAGTCTTCGAAGTACAGATGCCGGTGCAGCCGGCATCCGTCATTGAACGGAGCCGAGCATATCGGGCAGGCGTGTACCACGAAATAGCTGCTGATGGTCAGCTCGGTGGAACAGACTCCGCAGAGCAGTGCCTTCTGCTCGTGCTGCGAGGCCGGCCATCGCTGTGAGGAGTGCCCCGCGGATGCCTCGTGACACAGGTGGCACGGATAGTAGCGCCGGCAGCAGTAGAACTTGATCGCAATGACATCCGTCAATGTCCGATAGTGAATGCAGCGGGTCTGGTCGTCGATGGTCTGTCCATAAACGATCATTCGATGCCCCTGGCCGTCAGGGCGTCCGCGAGTTCATCGGAGTGCTTGAGGGACATCACCAGGAGGGGTACAACGAACCTCTGCAGTCGCACCGGTGCTCCGCGTGCGCGCTGGGCCTCGCGGATAGCGGCGGCGAATCCGCCAATCACCGGTATCACGGTGATGGTCAGTGCCAGAAGCAGCCCGATGGCGGCCGGATTGACGCCGAACCGCCGGAACGGTGCCAGCGCCCGTTCCGTTGCATCCAGCAGGGCGGGAATGCGAGTCGTGAGAGTGATCAATGCGGCAAGGACGATCACGATGAGCACACGACCGGTGTTTGTGAGGGCCACCGGCACCGGCAGGAAGATCACCTGGGTCACCAGCATGACGAGCACGATCCAGCGTGCGGCGCAGAGTTGGCGAAGCAGAGGACGAATACCGAGCCCGGCGAGCAGGTACAGGACGGCGGTGAGACAACCGGCCGCCGGAAGAGTCCAGGCGCCACCCGCCGTCAGCGCGATGGCGAGCGTCAGCGCCGCAAAGACGAGCACCTTCGCGCCGGCCGGTATCCGGTGGAGCAGGCTGGAGCCCGGGTGATAGAGCCCGATCATGCGTGATCCCGCTCGTAGTGGGCGACGACAGATCGCGGGTCGCCGTGCTCGAGCAGCTTTCCCCCCTCGAATCTCAGCACGATATCGCAGCGAACGGCAAGGCGCGGATCGTGGGTGACCAGTACGAGTTGCTGCGGGATCTCGTCGAGAAGGCGGTTGCCGATCTTCCGGCTGTTCGCCGCGTCGAGCAGCGCCGTTGGTTCGTCCGCCACTACGAGGTCGGGCTCACCGATGAGGATTGCACCGAGGGCGAGCAGTTGCTTCTGTCCGCTGGACAGGCTGTGGCTCGGCGCGTCGGCATGACCCACGAGGTCGATGGACTCCAGCGCCGAGACCACCCGTTCCGCAACCTGCGAACGGCTGAGTCCGCGACCGCGTAACGAGAAGGCGAGATCCTCGGTGACGGTCGGCATCACGATCTGGGCATCCGGATTGCTGAAGATGAAACCGACGTGGCGTCGCAGCCGCTTACCATCCCGCACAGGGTCGAGGCCGTGGACCCTCACGACACCACTGGTCGGTGTGACCAGGCCGTTGAGCATCCGCGCGAAGGTCGACTTTCCGGACCCGTTCGACCCGATCACTCCGATCCGTTTCGCATCGAGCGCAATAGAGATGTCACGAAGGGCCATCCGACCGGCGAATTCCACCGAAACGCCCTCAAACTGGATCTTCCATTGCCCGTTCACCGCACGACCTCGAACAGGGCCGCGACGCCCATCCCGCCTCCGACCGCGGCGGTGGCGATTCCGAGGCTTCCCGCCGGGGCACCCTCGCGCACGAGGCGCGTGAACAGGCGGACGACGCTCACCGCGCCACTGGCGCCCCAGGGATGTCCGAGAGCGAGCGCGCCACCCCCCGAGCAGACTCGCGGGTCGACGAAATCGGGTGTTGCAAGGTCGAGACTGTACAGCACGGCGAGACTCTGGGCCGCGAAGGCCTCGACTATCTCGAAGGCGGCGATGTCGTCGAGTGACACTCCCGCCGCGGCGAGCACCTGATTCACCGCGGCCACCGGTCCTATTCCCGGCAGGGCCGGGTCGCAGCCGATCGTCGCGTGGGCCAGTAGGGCGAGCCCAGGGGCGTCCCCGCGGGATCCTGTTGAGACAATCGCGACGACCGCCGCCCCGTCACTGATGCGGCAGGAGTTGCCCGCCGTCACGCTGCCGGTGGCCGGCCCATCGAGGGTCGGGTAGAGCGAGGGGAAGCGGGGGAGCAGGTCCGTCATTCGCTCGCGTGGGCTGTCGTCGCGGCCGAGTTCGTCGAGCGCGACGAGCTCGTTGTCGAATCCGCCCGCCTCGAGCTGGACGAGCGCGAGGCGATGGCTGCGCTCCGCGTAGGCATCCTGGCGATCACGATCGATGCCGAATGCTGCCGCGAGCTCCTGGGCGGCCGGACCCATCTCCGGATCAGGGAATCCCGTCGGGGAGAAGGCCGCTCGCGCATAGGGGACTCCGTGAGCGATTCGTAGCGGAGCGGTCGAGGCGCTCTCCGCGCCGCCCGCGAGGAGCAGCCGGGAATCTCCGGCACGGATCGCGTCGGAGGCCGTGATGATCGCGGAGAGTCCACTGCCGCACTGCCGGTCGATGGTCATTCCGGGAACACTCACGTCGAGGTCGGCGGCGAGGGCCGAAAGCCGAGCGATATTGCCGCCCGGTCCCATGCAGTTGCCGAGGACGACATCCCCGACGGCGAGGGACGACCCGATCGCCCGTTCCGCATCAGCCAGGCACCGCCGGATCACCGGTGCGGCGAGTTCGTGCACTGACCGGCCTCTGAGCCGCATTCCCCTGGTCGAGATCGGGGTGCGACGCGCCGCGATCACGACGGGCCTGGTGTGCTCGCTCATCCGGTCAATCAAGTCTGGTCACCTCACCATTCTCGATTGCCCGGCGAATCTGCGCACGGGCCGGCTTGCCGGCGGGTGTTCGTGGGAGCTGCTCGGTCCAGTACCAGAGCCGCGGGAGGTGCGAAGGAGCAAGTCGGCTGCGCGCTTCTTCGCGGAGCCGGCGCACCGATGGCACAGCACGTCCCGAGGTCGTCTCGATGAGCACGCTGACGAGGGCACCGACCCCGGCGTTGGCGAGCCCGAGCACTATGGCGTCCTCGATTCCGTCGATGGAGCGCAGGGCCGATTCGACCTCCTCGGGCACGACGGTCGCCGCCGCGGTCAGGATCGCGCCGTCCGCTCGTCCACGGAAGTGCAATCGATCCGCCCGGTCTACCTCGACAAGGTCGCCGACCGTGGCCCAGCCGCCCGGTGACTCTCGCAAGGCGCCATCAATACCGAGGTATCCGGAGGCGAGGTATGGCGATCGAACCCACAATTCACCGTCCGTAACGCGCAGTTCAACACCCGGAAAGGGACGATGGCCCAGGCCGCCAGTGTCGACCGCGACAAACGAGAGTTCGGCAGCGCCGTAGTAGGAGACCACGCGGATACCCAGTGCCTCTGCCCGCTCCCGCACGCCGATATCGAGGTGCGCGCCGCCCACAAGCGCGGAGTGCACGCGGTGGCGAATTCCACCACCTTCGAGAGCTTCGACGATGGTGCGAAGCGCATGGGGAGTGGCGTGCAGGGCGGTCGCGTGTTCCAGGTCGGCGGGGGAGAAGGAATGTACGCGCGGAAGGACCACCGCCGCCCCGACCGACCTCGCGTGCGCAACGGAGAAGAGCGACAGTGAGGATGACAGCGGTGCTGGCAGGTAAACGCAGTCTGCGCTGGTCAGCTCCATCAGCTCGGTCACGGCAGAAAATGACGCACCCCACGACCGTTCAGTGCGAAGAATCACCCGCGGGGATGCGCTGCTCCCCGAAGTGAACGCTGCCCACGCCGAGTCTGGGGAGACTACAGCACCATCAGCGAGCTGACGCAGCTCTGACCAGTGAGAGGCATTCCACCGGTCATCGCCGAGAAGTGGGATCCCCCCGGATGCCCGAACACCCCACGCGGTGACCAGCGAGCGCAGCCGATTTTCATCGACGATGGGCACAAGCCTGCCCGAAGCGCCCCCGAGGGTGCTGGCGAGCCGACCTTCGTGCTCACGGAGGTGTGACTCGCTCACCGAGACAGAGCCGCACCACACCGCCACGCGATCGGCTGTCACTCGGAAGCCGCGGCCCGCTCTGTTTGTGAAACCGGCTCGTGCGGGGCGACCCGGATGTCGACACTGGTGCGCGCTCCCCGATCGAAGGCTCGCGGGTAGGCCCGCCAGAGAGCGAGGGTGACGATTGTGGCGATAACGACCTTCACGATGTCGCCGGGCACAAAAACGGCGCTGAAGAGCGCGGTCTTGGCCAGTGGAAGGCCCGTGATGAGAGATTGGAACGGGATTCCGACGGCGTAGACAATCACAATGCCGCCGATAAAACAGCCGAGCATCGTGCGCCACCAGGTGGGCGGGCGATTGCCGGCGCGCGCAATGACGCCAATCACGAAGGCACCGACTATCCAACCGATCAGGTAGCCCACCGATGGCCCGGCGAATACTGCGATTCCCCCCCGCCCGCCCGACAGCAGTGGCAGGCCCACCAGCACCAGTACTTCAAAGACCGCGACGGCGGCTGCGCCCCGCCACGACCCAAGAATGGCGCCGGCAAGCATCACTCCGAGAGTCTGGGCGGTGATCGGAACAGCGCCGCCGAAGACCGGTATGGCTCCGGGGATACCGAGCACGGCGAGAATCGCTGCGAAGACGGCGATCCTGGTGATGTCACGAATCTCGGTTATTGCTCGATTTCCCATGGGGAGTTCCTCTGGTGGTGGCGCTGTTGCAGCGGGTAGTGGGCAGTGCGCCAATGACGCTTTCATGAACGCTGTTCACCTGAACACTGTTCAGGACACTGATACACTACCGACACGATGACGAAAGTAGAAAACGTCGGCGCGAAGTACACCCGCCATACCCGCGACGATGTCGTTGATGCTGCCCTTCGCATTCTCGACCAGCACGGCCTGCCCGACCTGACCATGCGGCGTTTGGGTGCGACGCTCGACGTGCAGCCCAGTGCCCTGTACTGGCACTTCGCCAACAAGCAGACGCTTCTCGCCTCGATTGCCGACCGGATCGTGGAGCGAGCGAGGCCCGTGAATCCGACCGATGACGATTGGAAGGGTGCGGCCCGCGCCGAGGCCTATGCCCTCCGCGACGCGCTGCTGGCATTTCGGGATGGCGCAGAGGTCGTCTCGAGCACCCTCGCACTCGGATTGGGCGCAGGCCTGCCCCTGAATCTCCTCTCCAACTCCCTGGAGCGGGCAGGCTTCGACCGCAAGACGAGCGGGATTGCCGCCGCAGCCCTGCTCCACTTCATCCTCGGCCATGTCTCCCACGAACAGCAGCGACTGCAGGCCGACAGCCTCGGCGTCGTGGCGGAGGCCGCCTCGGTGAATTCCCCGGACTATCACGTCACGCCGCAGGCTCTCGAGGCCTTTGAATTCGGAATCACCCTGCTGCTGGCCGGGCTCGAACTCCAGAGTCACGCCAGCACGAAGCCGGTCTGACCGCGAGGAAATATACTAGGGGTTCACCCCCTCCCTCCCGTCGTCGCGAGATGACAAAAACAATTGGACTCTGCCTGTGCTCAGCGTGCACGACCTCGAACTGCGTGTTGGCGCACGCATGCTCATGGAGGACGTCACCTTCAGAGTCGAACGCGGCGACAAGATCGGCCTCGTCGGCCGGAACGGCGCGGGAAAGACAACACTGACGAAGGTGCTCGCTGGCGAAGAACTCGCCACCGGAGGCACCATCGATTCGACCGGTGAAATCGGCTACCTTCCCCAGGATCCACGCTCGGGAAATCCGGAGGATCTCGCTCGCACGCGCATCCTCGATGCTCGCGGCCTCGGCCAGCTGGTGATCGGCATGGACAAGACGGCGCTCGAAATGGGGGACTCCGACGAAAAGGTCGCCGCGCGGGCGATGAAGCAATACGGCGAGTTGCAGGACCGTTTCATGGCGCTGGGTGGATATGCGGCGGAGGCCGAAGCCGCGTCCATTGCGAGCAATCTGAGCCTGCCAGACCGCATCCTCGACCAGCCACTCTCGACGCTTTCGGGTGGTCAGCGTCGGCGCATCGAACTCGCACGGATTCTGTTCTCCGGAGCCGACACCATGCTGCTCGATGAGCCCACTAACCACCTGGATGCCGACTCCGTTACCTGGCTTCGGGAATTCTTGAAGAATTTCCAGGGGGGACTCATTGTGATCAGCCATGATGTCGAGCTCGTAGAAGACACCGTCAATCGCGTCTTCTACCTGGATGCGAACCGCCAGGTCATCGACATCTACAACATGAACTGGAAGAACTACCAGCGCCAGCGTGCCGCCGACGAGGAACGTCGCAAGAAAGAGCGCGTCAACGTGGAGAAGAAAGCCGGAGTGCTGCAGATGCAGGCGGCAAAGTTCGGAGCGAAGGCATCGAAGGCGGCCGCTGCCCATCAAATGGTGCGACGTGCCGAGAAGATGTTGTCCGGCCTCGACGAGGTGCGTACCGTCGACCGGGTGGCGAAGTTGCGCTTCCCCGATCCCGCGCCCTGTGGGCGAACACCGCTGATGGCATCCAATCTCTCCAAGAGCTACGGCTCGCTCGAAATCTTCACAGCTGTCGATCTCGCGATCGATCGGGGATCAAAAGTGGTGATCCTGGGATTCAACGGTGCGGGCAAGACCACCCTGCTTCGCATACTTGCGAGCGTCGACCAGCCGGATACCGGACAGCTCGAACCCGGGCACGGACTTCGGATCGGGTATTACGCGCAGGAGCACGAGACCATCGATGTGAAGCGCTCAGTGCTGCAGAACATGGTGTCGTCGTCACCGAACATCACCGAGACCGAGGCGCGGCGAGTGCTCGGATCGTTCCTGTTCTCGGGGGATGATGCAACCAAGCTCGCCGGGGTGCTCTCCGGCGGAGAGAAAACCCGCCTCGCTCTGGCGATGATCGTCGTCTCTGGTGCAAACGTGCTGCTCCTCGACGAGCCGACCAACAACCTCGACCCTGCCAGCCGGCTCGAGATCCTCGACGCGCTGGCGAACTATTCCGGCGCTGTGGTGCTGGTGAGCCACGACGAGGGTGCGGTGGAGGCGCTGAACCCCGAGCGCGTGCTCATTCTGCCGGATGGCACAGAGGACCTCTGGAATCGCGATTACGCCGACCTGGTCGCCCTGGCCTGATCGGCGGTGCGGGCCTAATCAGCGGTGCGGGATGGTTTCGAGAATTTCATCTTCGACCTCGCTATCGCTGCGTGGCTTCGTGAGCTTCTTCCGCTCCCGCACCTCGACTCGCTCCTGTTCGTCGGGGTCGTCGGCATTACGCATCCGATATTCCTGGCGGATCGCGTACCAGAGACCGAAGAATGCCATGATGCCGAAGATCACCCACTGGATCGCGTAGGAAATATGAAGACCCTCGTCGAGCTGCGGCTGGGGCTTGGCGGTAGGGCGCGTGTCGGCCGCGGGAGACTCCGACACCATGAGGCCATAAGCGCCGGTATAGGTCGGCTTGCCGACGAGGGTCGCGACATCGGGGAGGTGGATCGTGGCAAGCTCACCCGGCGTATCGGATCGACCCGCCAGAGTGGGTTCTCCGGCCTGCAGGCGCGCGATCACCGTCACTGTCCCCGCGGGCGGGGATGGAATGTGGTCCGGCCGATCCTGCGTGTTACCGATGGGTACATATCCACGGTCCACGAGAAAGACGTTGCCATCGGAGAGAAGCAGCGGATTAAGCACTTCGAACCCCGGCTGACCGTTGAGAGGACGATTGCGCACCAGCATCTGGGCATCCGCGAGGTAGCTGCCGGTGAGCTCCACCTGCATCCACCGCTGCTTCGGGGAGTATGACGTGAGGGTAGGAAGCACTGACATTACGGCCACCGGCGTGCTGTGGTAATTCCGGTCGACGAGCTCGTTGGCCGAGCGGGTCTCGTGCAGGCGCGCGACCTGCCATTGGGAGAGTGCGACACACACCGCCGCGAAGACGAGAGCCAGGGCGAGATAGCCGAACCAGCGGCGGCTCAGCGCAAAACTCCACCGGTTCACAGTGGGCGGCCCTCGATGACAGCGGCCTCCGGCAGGTGTTCAAGAGGGTGCTCGAGCGGGGTCACAACGACGGGAAAGTCGCGGGCTTCCAGGTAACGGTGGAGAAAATCGCGGTGCCCGTCGCAGGCCAACCAGATTTTGACCCGGTCCGGGCCGTGGATCCGTGGATTACGCCAGTTGACATTCCACGCGGCGGGGAGGCTACAACCCGCTCGTGAGCAGGTTGGTTCGGCTAACTCTTCGTCGAATCCGATCACTGCGGATCGGGCCGGGAGATGCCGGGTCCGCGGCGTACGAGCCCTCCCGGACGTAATACTTCGGCGGCGGGCCTCGAGATACTGGCATTGGCGAGCACAACAGCAATATAGGGAAGCACGACCGCTCCGATCGCGGGGATCAGTCGCCACCATCCGGGCACGACGAGACAGATCAGAATACAGACGGTTCGGATGCTCATTGCCACCGTGTACTTGATCATGCGGCTGCGCCGGTCGTCCTGGGGAGACCGGGGGAGAGAGGTAATGGACTGCTGCTGTTTTGCCATGGGTGCTTTAACCCTACGGCTAAGATTACGGGAGTTTGTCGGCGCCCGGCATACGCTCAGGGGGCGTGGAGGCACGCGGCGAAAGCGAAAGTGAGAGAACAATGACCAGCACCGAGTTCGTGCCAAGAACCGTGCTGGTGACCGGGGGGAATCGCGGAATCGGCTTTGCCATCGCGGCCGAATTCGTGGCCCTCGGCCATCGGGTCGCAGTAACGGCACGCTCTGGCGAGGGGCCGGTCGGCAGCCTGACTGTGCGTGCAGACGTCACTGATTCCTCTTCCATCGATGCCGCCTTCACCGAGATCGAGGCCGTCCTCGGCGCGGTCGAAGTGCTGGTCGCGAACGCGGGGATCACCAAGGACACCCTCCTCCTACGAATGACGGAGGAAGACTTCACCTCGGTGGTCGACACCAACCTCTCCGGTGCTTTCCGCGTCGTCAAGCGCGCATCAAGGGGAATGCTCAAAGCGCGCTTCGGACGCATCGTGCTCGTCTCGAGCGTTGTCGGTCTACTCGGCTCCGCTGGCCAGGTCAACTACTCGGCATCGAAGAGTGGGCTGATCGGGCTGGCGCGATCGGTCACCCGAGAGCTTGGCGCGCGTGGGATCACGGCCAACGTTGTCGCGCCCGGTTTCATCGAGACCGACATGACCGCCGGGCTTCCGGACGCCCAGCAGGATGCCTATCGGAAGTCGATCCCGGTCGGCCGATTCGCGCGACCCGAGGAAGTCGCGAAGGTTGTCACGTGGATCGCCGGGGATGATGCGGGCTACATCTCTGGCGCTGTCATCCCTGTCGACGGCGGCCTCGGCATGGGTCACTGACCCTCTCAGCAGCTCAGCCGCGCAGGCCTAGCAGGGCGAGCAGCTGGCTGAGGTCCCTCACGTCCATGAGCACATCGGCCTCGTCTCGCACCGGCGCCTTCGCGTCGAACCCAACAGCGAGACCGGTGATGGCCATCATCGGCAGATCGTTGGCGCCGTCACCGACCGCCACCGTGCGAGAAAGGGGAAGGCCAAAGTCTGCCGCCCACTCGATGAGAGTGTCCGCTTTCGACTTGGCGTCAATGATCGGACCGACGAGCCCTCCGGTGAGAACCCCATCGGCGACTTCGAGGCGATTCGCCCTCCAATAATCGAGACCCAGTTCGGCGGCGATAGGGTCGATAATCTCGTGGAAACCGCCCGAAACCACCGCCACCCGGCCGCCTGCCGCCCGCACGCCAGCGATCATCGCCGGCGCTCCCGGCGTGATGCGGACGAGCTGGCCCACGTTTCCGAACACCGACTCTGGCAGTCCGGCCAGGGTGGCGACGCGCGCTCTCAAGCTCTCTTCGAAGTCAACCTCACCATTCATTGCGCTCGCGGTGATTTCCGCAACGGCGGCGCCGGAACCTGCAACTTCCGCCAGCAGTTCGATCACCTCGTTCTCGATGAGAGTGGAGTCGACATCGAGAACGACAAGGAATCGGGCCATCGGGTGCGAACCGTTCGTTTGAGGTGGTCAGAATAGCGGAACCCGACGATCTCAGGTGACGGTAACGCCCTTGCCCACCACGGTGATGCCGGAATCGGTGACGGTGAATCCGCGGGCCCGGTCAGCGTCGGCATCCACCCCAACGGTCGCACCAGCGTTGATCACGACCTCCTTGTCGAGAATAGCGCGGCGCACCACGGCATCCGGGCCGATACGAACCCGGTCGAAGATTATCGAGTCGATCACATGGGCTCCCGATTCGATGATCGCCCATGGGCCGAGCACACTGCGTTCGATATGCGCTCCGGAGAGCAGCGATCCCAGAGACACGATCGAATCGATCGTGGTCCCGAGGTTCCCCTTGGAATCGCGCACGAACTTCGCCGGGGGCGAATTCAGCTGCTGGCTGAAGATCGGCCATTCGCTGTTATACAGATTGAAGATCGGGAGCGCGGAGATCAGGTCCTGGTGGGCGTCGAAGAAAGACTCGATTGTTCCGACATCCCGCCAGTAATAGCGATCGCGATCCGTTGCTCCGGGTACCTCGTTGCGGTTGAGATCGTAGACGGCGGCATCCCCACGTGACACGAAGTCAGGCACGATGTCTCCCCCCATGTCGTGATTGGACGTAGTCAGCTCACCATCCCTGAGCACGGCGTCGATCAGGATATCGGCGTCGAAGATGTAATTGCCCATCGACGCGAGCACCTCGCCGGGAGAATCCGCGAGACCGACGGCATTCTTTGGCTTCTCGAGGAATTGCGCAATGCGGGTCGGATCTTCCGTATCGAGTTCGATGACGCCGAACTGGTCGGCCAGCGTGATCGGCTGGCGGATGGCAGCGACAGTCACACCGGCACCCGACGCGATGTGCGCCTCGATCATCTGGCTGAAGTCCATGCGGTAAACGTGGTCGGCCCCGACCACAACGACGATGTCCGGCTTCTCGTCGCGCAACAGGTTGAGACTCTGCAGGATGGCATCTGCTGATCCCGCGAACCACCGCTTACCGAGACGCTGCTGGGCTGGTACGGAAGCCACGTAGGACGCTGTGATGCCGTCGAGACGCCAAGTTTGCGACACGTGGCGGTCGAGACTGTGCGACTTATATTGCGTGAGCACCACTATCTGGCGAAGGCCGGAATTGATCAGATTCGACAGTGCGAAGTCGATGAGTCGATAGTTGCCACCGAATGGCACAGCAGGCTTCGCGCGATCAGCGGTGAGCGGCATGAGGCGCTTGCCCTCTCCGCCGGCGAGAACAATGCCAAAGATCTTCTTCGATGCCATCTGCTAAGAGTAGAGGAACGATCGTGGTGCGTCAGTCTGCGAACCGCGCTAGCGTTTGACCGGTGAGAGTTGATGTGATTACCAGGGAATATCCGCCGGAGATCTACGGGGGCGCTGGCGTGCATGTGACCGAGCTGGTGAAGGCGCTGAGCGTCGACATCGATGTGGTGGTCCGCGCATTCGGCAAGCCGCGAGACGAGGCGCAGGTCTACTCGTATGACGTGCCCCCTGGGCTCAGCACCGCTAACCCGACGCTCGCAACACTGGGGATCGACCTCGAAATCGCGCGGGATGTCGGCGGTGCCGACCTGGTGCACTCACACACCTGGTACGCCAATGGAGCTGGCCACATCGCGCAGCTGCTCCACGGCATTCCTCATGTCGTGACAGCCCACAGTCTCGAGCCGCTCCGCCCCTGGAAAGCAGAACAACTCGGGGGCGGCTACCGGGTGTCGAGTTGGATCGAGCGCGATGCGTTCGCCGCGGCTGACGCCGTCATCGCGGTGAGCCACGGCATGCGTCGAGATATTCTGCGGGCCTATCCGATGATCGACGAGGCGAAGGTCTCGGTCGTTCACAACGGCATCGATCTCCACTCCTGGCATCCGGTCGAGGACGACACCCTCGTGCGCTCGCTCGGCATCGATCCGGACCGCCCTTCGGTGGTCTTCGTCGGACGGATCACCCGGCAAAAAGGCTTGCCATACCTCTTGCGTGCGGCGGCTTTGCTCCCGCCCGAGGTACAGCTGGTCCTCTGCGCGGGCGCGCCAGATACCCCCTCGATCATGGCTGAGGTACGAGCCGGGGTCGCCGAACTGCAGAAGACTCGCACGGGAGTCGTCTGGATCGAAGAGATGTTGAGCCGACATGACCTCTCGGCCGTGCTCACCTCGGCAACGACCTTCGTCTGCCCGTCCATTTACGAGCCGCTCGGCATTGTCAATCTCGAAGCAATGGCCTGTGGGGCGGCGGTTGTCGGCACGGCGACCGGCGGCATCCCGGAGGTGATCGACGACGGCGTGACCGGTCGGCTGGTGCCGATCGACCAGGTTGACGATGGCACGGGTACGCCGCGTGATCCCGATCGATATGTCACCGACCTCGCCCGGGCGCTCATCGAGGTCATCGGCGATCCGCAGGCGGCGCGGCGAATGGGAGAGGCCGGCCGAGCCCGCGCGCAGCGAGACTTCGGCTGGGACCGTATCTCAAGACGCACGCAGGAGATTTACCGATCAGTGCTGTAGCGCCATCCATGGGAGGGCTTCGGGCGTTGGCGGTCGAAGGAATCATCCCACCGGAAAGGTAGGGTTGAGTCCATGGCCAGCGTCCTCCAGCTTTCCGACGTCTCCGTCGTCCGAGAAGGCAACCACATTCTCGATTCCGTCAACTGGACAGTCGAGGACAACGAGCGTTGGGTCATCCTCGGTCCGAATGGCGCGGGAAAGACCACCCTGCTGCAGCTCGCCTCGGCGATGATCCGCCCCACCGCGGGCATCGTGAAGATCCTCGATTCCACTCTCGGGCGCACCGACGTGTTCGAACTGCGACCCCGCATCGGTTTTGCCTCGACGGCGATGGCCCGGCGTATCCCCGCCACCGAACGGGTGCTGGATGTTGTGCTCACGGCCGCCTACGCCGTCGCCGGGCGATGGAATGAGGCCTACGAAGATATCGATGTGCGCCGCGCCCAGCGGGTTCTCGCCGAATGGAAGCTCGACCACCTCGAAGAACGTCGGTTCGGACAGTTGAGCGACGGTGAGCAAAAGCGGGTACAGATCGCTCGTTCCGTGATGACTGATCCCGAGCTGCTCCTACTCGACGAACCGGCCGCCAGCCTCGACCTTGGCGCTCGTGAAGAGCTGCTGCAGCTACTCGGTGGGTACGCGCGTGCTGAGCAGGCTCCCGCCATCATCATGGTCACCCATCACGTGGAAGAGATCCCGCTGGGTTTCGGAAACGCCCTGCTGCTTTCTCAGGGTCGCATCACTGCGGCGGGACCGATTGGAGAGGTGATCACTTCGGAGAAGCTGACCGAAGCCTTCGGTCTGGATCTTCGAGTTGAAGAGAGCGCTGGGCGATTCACGGCGCGCGCCGCGGAATCTTCCTGACACAGCGCAGCCGGTTGACACTGACCATCTCTGGTAAAGTGTTGCCTTGGCCGACCCGCCGAATCTTTTCCCTCTCCTGTCCCACTACCAAGGAAATTACGATGAAGACTGATATTCACCCCAATTACAGCGCGGTTGTCTTCCGCGATCTCGCGAGCGGCGAGACTTTTCTCACGCGTTCCACGGTGAAGAGCGATAAGACAATTGATCTTGACGGGGTCACTTACCCGGTCATCGACGTCGAGATCTCCTCTGCTTCGCACCCCTTCTACACCGGCAAGCAGCGCATCCTTGACAGCGCCGGCCGCGTCGAGAAGTTCAACTCGCGGTACAAGGGCTTCGGCGCCTGACCCGTCGTTTAACGACGAACACTTAAAAAAGGCGATCGGCCCGAGCCGATCGCCTTTTTTGCGCCTGCCGCACGACTCGCGAGACAGGACCGGTGCAGTTCAACACTCGCGGGCACCCCGAAACGCCGAAATTGCACTGTTGAGGGCTACTCTCACCGAAAAACTGCTGTTGGGCGGACGACGATGGGCGGACGACGCTGATCGCTTCCGGGAGGGGTTCCTCGTGCGGCGGCAGCCTAGCGCTCGGGCCAGGCCCCATCGGCGACGAAGGCGGGGTCTTTCGTGCGACGCATGTATTCCTGGAAACTCGCGGCGCTGTCGGTCGCCCAGCCCACTTGGTGAGTGTGTACCAGGGTGGCGTCCGCTCCGAGGGCGTCTGAGTACTTGCGTGCGATCGCCTGGGCGACTCGACCCGCGGCCACGGCATCCGCTTGCGCATCATGGGCATCCATGAGTTCGACGCCGTAGTATTCCGCAGCCACCTCCAGGGTGCGCTTACCCTTGCGGTACCGGTCCAGGGCCCGATCGATCACGAGCGGGTCGATGATCGGAATTGGATCGTTGAGCGGCTCGATGCCGTATCTCAGGCATTCCCTATTCAACAGGGTCAGGTCGTAGGCAGCGTTATAGATCACGATGGGTACGCCCTGGGCAAGAAGGGCACGCAATACGGCCACGATCTCTGCGACCACCTCGGCCGCATCCCGACCCTCCGCCCGCGCACGCTCGGTAGTGATTCCGTGCACGGCAGAGGCCTGTACGGGAATCTCAACGCCCGGATCCGCAAGCCAAGACACACCCTTTGGCGCGCCGAGGGCATCCACCACTCCTACGTAGGCAGAGACGATCCGACTGGTCTCAGTATCTATGCCCGTGGTCTCGAGGTCGAAGACTCCGAGACGGTCGTACCAGGATGCGTCTGTGTCGCCGTCGCCATTCACAGTCCCAATCTAGGGCCGACCACCGGCAGCGCCCGGCGACCCGACGTGTAACCAGTAAAAACTCTGCGTACCGAGGGTGAGAGTTATCTCGCCATTCTCGGTGAACGCGGGGAACTCGCCCCCGCCGAAGAGGTCATACAAAGTGGAACCCGCGAACTGCTCCGCCGTGATCGTCACGGCGATCGGGTTGTGCGCGAAGCTGAACACACAGAGCACGTTCTCGGCCGAATCTCCGAACTGGGTACCGGATCCCGCATACGAACGAACGAACGCCAGCACCGATTCGTGGGTGGTCTCGAGCACCGTAAGGGAGCCAAGCCCGAATGTCGGGTGCGCTTTGCGCACGTGGATCACGTTGCGCACCCAGTGCAGCAGCGATCGCGATTGGGCGAGCTGGGATTCCACGTTGATCAGGTTGTAGTTGTAGACGAGGGACTGCACGACGGGCAGGTAGAGCTTGCCGGGGTCCGCGGAAGAGAAGCCGGCATTGCGGTCTGGAGTCCACTGCATCGGTGTACGCGAGGCATCGCGATCTGGCAGCCAGATGTTGTCGCCCATACCGATCTCGTCGCCGTAGTAGAGAAATGGGCTGCCCGGGAGGCTGAAGAGAAGGGCATGAGCGAGTTCGAGCTCGGCGCGGGAGTTGTCGAGCAGGGGAGCGAGTCGGCGGCGAATACCGATGTTAGAGCGCATCCGTGGGTCGTAGGCGTACCAGCCGTACATCGCCTGGCGGTATTCCTCTGACACCATTTCAAGGGTGAGCTCGTCATGGTTACGGAGGAATACCCCCCAGCCCGCACCGTCCGGGATATCCGTCGTCTCGGAGAGAATCCGGGTGAGTTCCGCCGCGTTCTGGGATCGCAGCGAATAGAAAATACGGGGCATCACAGGGAAATCGAAGGCCATGTGGCATTCAGGCTCCTCCTCCGTACCGAAGAACGCGGCAACCTCTCGGGGCCACTGGTTGGCTTCGGCAACCATGATGCGACCGGGGAACTCGTCGTCGAACATGGTCCGCACTCGCTTGATGTACTCGTGAGTGGGCGCCTCGCCCTCACCGTTTCCCTCTTCGGATTCGAACAGGTAGGGAATCGCGTCGAGGCGAATCCCGTCGACGCCGAGGTCAAGCCAGAACCGCATGACATCCATCACCGCATTCTGCACGGCGGGATTCTCGAAGTTGAGGTCAGGCTGGTGGGAGAAGAATCGGTGGAAGAAGAATTGGCGTCGCACCGGATCAAAGGTCCAATTGGACTGTTCGGTATCGACGAAGATCACGCGGATGTTCGGGTACTTCTCGTCAGTATCGCTCCACACGTAATAGTCGCCGTAGGGTCCGTCCGGGTCGGAGCGTGACTGCTGAAACCACTCGTGCTGGTCGGAGGTGTGGTTGAGCGGGTAGTCGATGATGATACGCATATTGCGTTCGTGGGCCTTAGTGACGAGATCCTTAAACTCGTCGAGGGTGCCGAACTCGGGCAGGATGGCGCGGAAGTCAGACACGTCGTACCCGCCATCGCGCAGCGGCGACTGGTAGAAGGGCGGAAGCCAGAGCGCATCGATGCCGAGCCACTGCAGGTAGTCGAGCTTCGAGAGAAGACCCTGAAGGTCGCCAGACCCGTCCCCGTTGCTGTCGACGAACGCGCGAACCATGACCTCGTAAAACACCGAGCGCCGGTACCACTGTGGATCGAGGGTCAGTCCGGGCAGTTGAATGGGTGCGGTGAAGCTCACTGTGCTCCTCTCAAGAGCAGGGTCGCTAATGGCGCCGAGATCAATTCTTCACGGGCTCGTCAAGTCTAGGCGCGAGTGTGAAACGCCCGCGTAACTTCGTATCCGTAGACTCAGGGCAATGTCTGTTCACTCGCCGTACGCCGAATTGCTCGACCGGATGCCCATTGAGCGACGAGAGGTCGTGATCCTCGGGAGTACGACTCGCTATTGGGTATACGGACCGGTTGATGCTCCCCTCACGATCGTCATTGCGCACGGGTACCGTGGAGAACATCACGGGCTCGAGCCGGTGATCGCCCAGCTGCCCGGGATTCGATGGATCGGGCCCGACATGCCGGGCTTCGGCGAGTCCACTCCTCTGACCGAAGTACCCCACTCGATCGATGGTTTCGCAGAGTGGCTCACTGCCTTCGTCGACACGCTCGGCCTCAGCGGCACCGCGGTCATGCTCGGCCATTCGTTCGGCACGATCATCTCGGCCAAGGCCGTGTCTGCCGGTCTGAAGACGCCGGCGCTCATCCTGGTCAATCCCATCTCCACGTCCGGACTCGAGGGTCCAAGCAAGTTCGCCACGATGGTCACGGTTGCCTTCTATCGACTGGCCGGTCGTTTGCCGGATCGATGGGGAGCTTTTCTGCTCAAACGCTGGATTGTGGTGCAGTTCATGAGTTCGACTCTCGCAAAGACGAAGGATCGAGACTTGCGCCGGTGGATCCACGACCAACATCACACCTATTTCAATAATTTCGCGAGTCGGGACTCGGTGGTCGAAGCCTTCGAGGCCTCGGTTGGTTCAGACGTGAGTACCTATGCCGGGGGCATCCATATTCCGACCCTTCTCGTCGCTGCGGAACTCGATGACATCACCCCCGTGCAGGCCCACCGCGATCTCGTGGCGACGATGACGGATGCCCGGCTCGAACTGCTCCTTGGCGTCGGTCACCTCATCCACTACGAGGTACCGGAACTCGCGGCGGCGGCCATCCACACCTTCCTGGTCGAGCAGGGACTTTTCGGATCACTGCCACCCGAGGCCAGCTCCGTCGCGACGGGCTCGGAGCCGGCCCAGCCGTGAAGGTAATCTTCGATTGCCGCTACACCCGGTTAGTGCGTCATGACGGAATCAGCCGGTACACGGCGGGCTTGGTCGAGGCGTTCTCCCGATTGCATCCGGTGACCATGCTCATCAACGACGAAGGTCAGCTACCGATGCTGCCGGATTTGCCGTGGGTGATGGGGCGGCCAGGTACCAGTTGGCTCGAGCCATTCATCGGTATGCTCTCGATCAACAAGTGGAAGCCGGACGTCGTTTTCAGCCCGATGCAGACGATGGGTGCAACCGGGCGGCGCTACAAGCTGGTTCTCACCGTGCACGACATGGTTTTCTATCGGATCACCAAGATTCCCGCGGGCTACAGCTGGTTCGTGAGGCTAATCTGGCGGGCGTTCTATCTGACCTACTGGCCACAACGTGCAGTTCTCGCCCGGGCCGACGCCGTGGTCACGGGATCGTATAACTGCGAGCGCGAGATGGTCGAGGCACGGCTCACGCGGCATCCGCCGACCGTGATCCGACCCGGCGTGGTTGATTCCGGACTGCCGCAGCGGGACCGACCGCAATCGAAGAACCTCATTTATATGGGAACCTTCCAGCCCAACAAGAACGTAGAGACGCTCGCACGCGGCATGCATCACCTGCCCGGCTACACCCTCCGGTTGTTGTCTCGCATCACCGCAAAGGATCGCGAGAGGATCGCGGCACTCGCGCCGGAGGGGTCAATTCGGTTCGACAACGGCATCACCGACGAGCAGTACCGCGACGCGCTCGTGGATGCCACGGCGATGGTCACGGCATGTTGGGACGAGGGATTCGGTATCCCGCTGATTGAGGGTGAAGCCGCGGGGGTACCGCTGGTGCTCAGCGAGATCCCGCTGTTTCACGAGGTCGGAGGTGACGCAGCGGTGTATTTCGACCACGCTGACCCTGTCGCTTTCGCGGCGGCAGTACGCTCCCTCGAGACTCCCGGGGAATGGCGTCACCGAAGCGAGCTATCGCGCCGACAGTCGGTTGACTTCAGCTGGGACGAATCGGCTCACCGACTGCTCGCTCTGCTCACCGGCCTGGTACCGATGCGCGAGTCAGTCGGTATCTAGACGCCCTTTTCAGAAAAGCGGATCTGAGCCGACTTCGCGCTGTTCGACGGCGTTCTGGTCGTCGAGGTCACCGCAATCGTCCGTGATTGATTCGACCTCGATCGGGTCGTCGAACAGCACAAGCTCGAGCGCACCGTCCACGTGTCGAAAGCTATGGACCGAACCGTTGGTGATCGGGATCCCACGGTGAGCGCGCGTCTTCGGCGACACGTGATTGACCACCGTGCGGATCACACCGCCGTGAGTGGTCACGATGAGCCGGGCATCACCAGCCGAAGCGTCACGCTCCTGTTCGTGGCGTTGGGCGAGTTCTACGAGCGCCGGGATAACCCGGGCTGCGACATCCTCCCTCCGTTCACGCCCGGGAACCGCGGTGTCTCCCGGAAAGAGTCGCAGGAGTTCGCGGTCGTCAAGTCCCTCGGCCTCGCCGTATCGCCTCTCGGCGAGTGCGTCGAGCACGTGGATCCGAGATGGATCGATCCCCACAGCGTCGGCGATGATCACGCCGGTCTCAAAAGCACGGGACAGGGGGCTGGAGGCCATCCCGTCCCAGGAGCGTCGCGCGAGCAGCCGACCGGTACGTTCGGCCTGGAGCCGACCGGTGTTGTTGAGTGGGATGTCGGTGCTCCCCTGAATACGCCTGGCGAGGTTCCAGTCGGTCTCACCGTGTCGCACGAGATAAATCAATGTCATGCGCGCAGGTCCTTCGCCGTTGACGGGCCCGGTCTCGCAGACCTGCTTCCGACCAGGAAGAGTCAGACAGCGAGTCGGAGAGCGAGTTCGGCGAGTGTCTCCGAGGTGCCCGCATCAAGCTTAACTGTCGCGCGAGGATCACCCTTGGTGACACCTCGATTCACGATGACAACAGGCACGCGCCGCTTGGAAGCTTGGTCGAGCAGACGGATACCGGAGTTAACGACAAGGGACGATCCAGCGATCAGGAGCGCTCCGGCCGCCTGCAGAAGCGCACTTGCCTCTGAAAACTTCTCCGTGGGGATGAATTCGCCGAAGAACACGATGTCGGGCTTGAGGATGCCGCCGCAGACCGTGCAATCCGGAGTGACGAAGTCGGAGATCTGGGTGAATTCCACATCTCCGTCTGGACCCAACTCGAAAGAGTCGGGTTCGTCGAGCCATTCATTCGCGCGTGAGATGCGTTCCGAGACATCCGATCGGGCGAAGGTCTGGCCACAGGTGAGACAGCGCACCCGGTCCATGGTGCCGTGCAGGTCAACAACCCGCTGCGAGCCGGCCCGGAGATGAAGACCATCGACGTTCTGGGTGATGATCCCGTTGACGATTCCGCGAGCTTCGAGGTCGGCGAGGGTTCGATGCCCGTCGTTCGGGGAGGCGCCGTCGAAGCGCTTCCACCCCAGATGGCTTCCGGCCCAGTAGCGCTTGCGGTACTCTGCGTCCTTCAAGAACTGCTGGAAAGTCATGGGGTTCCGCGGGGGAGCGCCGTCCCCTCGGTAGTCAGGGATCCCCGAATCAGTGCTCATTCCCGCGCCCGTGAGCACGGCAACCGTTCGGCCGCGGAGCGCGTCGGCGGCTGAGTCCAACTCTGCGGCGGTCGCTACCGGCCAGTCGCGTAGAGCAACACGAGTCACTAGCAACGCTCCTCTCACGGTCCACTGCACTAAGCAGTTCCTCACTAAGAGTAAACAATCGAGTTTTCGGATATGTTTCCGAATGCTGGCAGTGTGAGCCTTCCCCGATCGAAAACCATCACCACGACGCCGAATTCGGCGGCAGGAGTTTCATGCACATCGTGCGAATCGACGACCTTGGTCACCCCGGCCTTGCCGACTATTCGGGGCTGACCGATGTGGCCCTGCGGCGGCGCAGTGAACCGGCTGGCGGGCTCTACATCGCCGAATCGTCGAAGGTAATCTCCCGGGCGATCACGGCTGGTCACCGGCCACGATCGATTCTCGTGCAAGAGCAGTGGCTGCCCGAGATGGAAGCGTTGCTTGCATCCTGTGACGTGCCAATTTATGTGGGTTCACCAGAGCTGCTCGAGAATCTCACCGGATTCAACCTGCATCGGGGCGCCCTCGCGGCGATGCATCGACCGCCGTTGCCCGCGGTTTCGGAGGTGATCAAGGGAGCACGTCGCGTGGTCGTGATCGAGGACGTCGTGGACCACACGAATGTCGGCGCAATTTTCCGAGCAGCCGCCGGACTTGGTGCTGATGCCGTACTCGTGACGCCGCGCTGTGCGGATCCGCTCTACCGAAGAAGCGTGCGGGTCAGCATGGGGACGGTACTCCAGGTGCCGTGGACTCGACTTCCCGAGTGGCCGGAGGGCGCCGCAATGCTCAAGAGCGCCGGCTTCCACCTTGCCGCCCTCGCCCTTGCCGACGACGCCGTGGGACTCGACGTCTTGGCAGAGAATCCGCCGGAGAAGATCGCCCTGCTGCTCGGAGCCGAGGGAGACGGCCTGAGTCACGATGCCGTTTCCCACGCTGACACCGTCGTCACGATCCCGATGCTCCATGGGGTGGATTCGCTCAACGTTGCCGCGGCGAGTGCCGTCGCTTTGTGGGCGCTACGGGTGCGGTGATCACGGCGGTTAGTTCGGCGAAAACGTAGCATGGTGCAATGCCGGTGACCAAGGAGGCTTCTGTGCTGCCGGTGCCTGGATGGCGAAGGCACCCGGCTCGTCGGCAGCTGATTCGCCGCCGGGTCATCGTGTTCTCGACGACGTCCATTGTCATTGCGCTTGGCGTATATCTGCCGCTGACGCTGCTTGGCCCGCTCGCGCCAACGTCGCCCCAGCTCGTGCCATTCACCACTCCCGGCCGCACCGCGGCCGTTGCGATGCTGCCGGGCTACGGTGCAAGCGCGGTGGGCGCGATCGGGTATCCCGAGGTCTTCGCAACCGCAGGGAGTACCGATCCGCTGCCGATCGCGAGCATCAGCAAAATTGTCACAAGTCTCGTCGTATTGGAGGCAAAGCCTCTCATTCTCGGCGATCCTGGACCGACGATAACGTTCTCGGCAACAGACGCCGCCCTCAGGGCCAAATACGTGGCGCTCAACGGGGAGACCAAACCTCTTGCCGTTGGCTCGACCATCAGCCAGCTGGACCTCATGCGGGTCACACTCGTCGCCTCGGCGAACAACTACGCGGATGCCCTCACCGGCTGGGCCTTCGGCTCTCCTGTCGCCTTCGAGATTGCCGTGACCGCGTGGCTCTCGTCGCACGGCCTCCACCACACCACGATTGTGGAGCCCACCGGCATTAATCCCGGAAACGTCAGCACAGCGACAGACCTCGTCGAAATCGGTAAACTCGCCCTCGCCAACCCCGTGGTCGCCTCAATTGTCTCGACCGAGTCGATGACGCTCGCTGGAGTGGGCAGCTTCGCGAACACGAATACCCTGCTCGGACGATTCGGTGTCGACGGCATCAAGACGGGCACGCTCAACGGATCGTCCAACCTGCTATTCGCCGCAACGTTTCGCTATGGCAGTCACGCCGTTACGGTGGTCGGCGCCGTCGTCGGTGCGTCAAACCATAAGGCGGTGGATGCCGCGGTCACGACGCTGCTTGCAGGGGTGAAGGCAGGATTCCACGAGATCACTCTTGCGAAAAAGGGAGAGCCGTTCGCGAATTTCACAACGGCATGGTCCCAGAAGGCCAGGGCCGTGTCCAGCAGCGCAGCGTCGGTGCTGGTCTGGAGCAACACGCCCGTTACGGTGGTGATCTCGGCCTACCCGGCCAGAGTCGGAGAGGTTCGCACGTCGATCGGTCGGGTCACCTTTACCGCGGGTAGCCAGTCCGTTGTCGTGCCTCTCACTCTCGATCACAGCCTCGTCGACCCTGGCCCGTGGTGGCGTCTCGGCAACCCAATCCAGTTCATCGACTAATAACGCAGGCGAAGACTGCAGGGCGCGCCGCGTATGCCCGTTGGTGCATAAATGCATTGCTCTTTCAGGATTTGCCTCTAGGGTGAATACATCCTTTGAGCAATCGCTCGTTCTACCCCGGCTGGGAAGTCAATTCGAATCGAGGTATCGTGAGCGATGCAACCGCGTCCCCGGTGGTAATTTTCACCAAGACCAAGCCGGGCGGCTCGCGCTCTAATCCGACCACCGAATATTCGTCCCTGTTGCGTACTGTGCGCGATGCGGGCCTGCTTCGTCGACGTACCGGGTTTTACGTGATGATGTTTTCCCTCATCACCCTCGCCCTTGGGGGCGCCATTGCCGGGTTCGTTCTCCTTGGAAATAGCTGGTACCAACTGCTCATCGCTGGCGCGCTCGGCATCATCCTCACTCAGTACGCCTTTCTCGCACACGAGGCCGCCCATCGGCAGGTATTCGAATCGGGTCGGGCCAACGACATCGCCGGACGCACCCTTGCAAATCTCTTCGTCGGCATCAGCTACTCGTGGTGGATGACCAAGCACAGTCGGCACCACGCCAATCCCAACGTCATCGGCAAAGACATGGACATCGAACGCGATTTCGTGTCGTTCACTCCGGAGGACGCTGCCCGCGCCACCGGCCTGTATGGGTGGGCCACGCGCCGCCAGGGCTACCTGTTCTTCCCTGCGCTGCTCCTCGAGGGCATCAACCTTCATATCCTCGGCTTCAAAACGGTGTTTGGACGCGACCGTGTTGATCGTCGCTGGGTCGAAATCAGCATGCTCGTGCCCCGTGTTGCCCTCTACGTCGCGGTGATCTTCATGTTTCTCCCGGTCGGTATGGCCTTCGCCTTTATCGGGGTACAAGTAGCCGTGTTCGGTTTGTACATGGGAGCGTCGTTCGCCCCCAACCACAAGGGAATGCCAATTCTGGCGCACGACAGCAAGGTCGACTTCCTCCGCCGCCAGGTGCTCACCTCGCGGAATATCACGGGGTTGGGTACGACCACGTTCATGGGTGGACTCAACTATCAAATTGAGCACCACCTGTTTCCCAACATGCCGCGGCCGCATCTCGCGAAGGCTCGAGAGATCGCAAAGGAATATTGCGACTCGCACAATATTCTCTATACCGAGACGACGCTGACAGAGTCCTACGGGATCGTAATCGCGTATCTCAACCGTGTTGGGCTTTCTGCCGGTGGCGATCCGTTCGATTGCCCGGCAGCCACACAGTTCGGTCGCTGACCCGGGGGAGCCCCGTCCGGTTACTGCGCCAGATTGGCTGTACGGTACGGCACCGCATCGGGGCGCTTCGGGGTGATGCCGTCACCGGATGATTGATGTCGAATGCGCCTCAGCACCCACGGCACGAGATATTCGCGCGCCCAGCCTATGTCTTCGACTCTGGCATGACGCCACGGCACCCGCTCCAATGGAACAGGATAATACGGCTCGAGATCGTTCTCCACGTTGAGGGCATCGAGCACCATGCGTGCAATTGAGGTATGGCCGATCGGCGAGAAGTGCAGGCGGTCTGGCGCCCACATCCGCGGATCCTTGAGTTCACGAAGTGCCCACATATCCGCGACGACGAGATCGTGCCGAAGGGCGATCGCGTGCAGATTCTCGTTGTAAATCGCAACCTTGCCGCGTGACCGATTGAGCACGGGGGTCATACCGATGTCGGGACCATTGAAGAGCACGACAGTGGCGCCATCCGCCCTCAGTCGCGCGACACCGGTCTCGAGAATCGTCGCGAGCCGGTCCGGATCGGTGTTGGGTCGGATGATGTCATTGCCACCGGCGGAGATCGAGATGAGGTCGGGGCGAAGCGAGAGCGCGGCATCCACCTGTTCATTCATGATCTGGCGGAGCAACCTGCCACGGATGGCGAGATTCGCGTAGGCAAAATCCTCGGTCTGTTCGCTCAGCACCTCGGCAACCCGGTCTGCCCAGCCGCGATTGCCACCGGGGCTCTTCGGCTCCGGATCCCCGATTCCTTCTGTGAATGAGTCCCCAAGAGCGACATAGCGGGACCAGGGATGCTGCTGAGTCATAGCTCTACCCTGCATCAGATTCACTCCTTCCGCCAAACCGGCGCGTAACAGGCGATTCACTCCGAGTCAAGGCTCTTGTCCCCCAAACGGGGCGAGGTCAGAGTCACTATCGGCATTCGAGATCCGAATGGCAACAAAACGACTGTTTGGAGAAAAAACCATGGGAATCATCGGTTGGATCATTCTGGGACTTATCGCTGGCGCCATCGCGAAGGCAATTCTCCCCGGTTCTCAGGGGGGCGGATGGCTCATCACCCTTGTTCTCGGCGTCGTGGGTGCTCTGCTCGGCGGATTCCTCGCCAGCGCTCTCTTTGGCATCCCGATGGGAGGCTTTTTCGAGATCCGCACCTGGATCATCGCGATTCTCGGCTCGATTGTCGTACTTCTCATTTACGGCCTCGTGACTCGCGGCTCGCGTCGTCGCACATAACGACACTTCCCGCGATCGAGGGTCCTCCGTCTTCGGGCGGAGGGCCCGCCGTCGTTGGATCGGATGTCGCGGCACCGTCACCGGTCGAGGTTAAGCTCGACTGATGACCAACCCGCAGCCCTTCGGACCCCAGGTGGGCACCTCGGCCGCGGAGCACCTCTCGCCGTCATTCCCCGAGCGCGCCGCCAGAGGCACCGCGGACAAGCTGCGGGCCTGGCAGCAGGAGGCGTTCGCCGAATACTTTTTGCGGGAGCCGAAAGACTTCCTGGTGGCAGCGACCCCGGGGGCGGGAAAGACCACCTTCGCGCTCCGGCTCGTCACCGAGTTGCTCGCGCAACGCAAGATAGACCGGGTAACGGTCGTGGCGCCGACCGAGCATCTCAAGCGCCAGTGGGCGGACGCCGCGCACCGCGTGGGAGTGCGGCTCGATCCGAGCTTCAAGAACGCGCAGGGCTGGGCCGCCAAGCACTTCCATGGAGTGGCAGTCACCTATGCCCAAGTGGCCACACGTGCGGCGCTCCATCGCTCCATGACCGAGGGGGGACGCACCCTGGTGATCCTCGACGAGGTGCACCACGGAGGAGATGCGCTGAGCTGGGGAGACGCCATCCGCGAAGCCTTCGAGCCGGCGACCCGGCGGCTCTCGCTCACCGGCACGCCCTTTCGATCGGACACCTCCCCGATCCCCTTCGTGACCTACTACCCGGATGAGCACGGCATCCGCACCTCCCAGGCCGACTACGCCTATGGCTATGGCCGTGCCCTTGCCGATGGTGTCGTGCGCCCCGTGATCTTCCTCGCCTACGCGGGACGGATGCGCTGGCGCACCCGCACCGGCGACGAGATGGAGGCGCGGCTCGGCGAGGGCGACACGAAGGACATCACGGCGCAAGCCTGGCGCACGGCGCTCGATCCGGAGGGCGAATGGGTGCCTGCAGTGCTCAAGGCGGCTAATCGGCGGCTCACCGAGGTGCGTCACGGGATTCCGGATGCCGGGGGGCTGGTGATCGCGACGGACCACTACGCCGCACGGGCCTACGCGGACATTCTCGAGAAGGTGACCGGGGAGAAACCCACCGTTGTACTCTCCGACGAGAAAGCCGCGAGCGACCGAATCGCCCAGTTCGCAGTATCCGATTCGCGCTGGATGGTGGCCGTGCGGATGGTTTCGGAGGGTGTTGACATCCCGCGGCTCGGTGTGGGTGTCTACGCGACATCCGCCTCGACGCCGCTGTTCTTCGCCCAGGCCATCGGCCGTTTTGTGCGCACGAGACGTCGGGGGGAGACGGCGTCGATCTTCCTCCCGAGCGTGCCATCGCTTCTTGGGCTCGCCTCGGCGATGGAGTTGCAGCGAGATCATGCCCTCGACCGGGATCCCGGTGAAGGACTCGAAGAGATCCTGCTTGATGACGACGCCGCAGACGAGGCCAATCTGGTCGAGTCCGCCTCTGGAGATGCGTTGCTCTTCGACTTCAAGGCGCTCGGTTCGGAAGCCGCATTCGATCGGGTGTTGTTCGACGGGGACGAGTTTGGCGCGGGCGCGGTACCCGACAGCCTCGAGGAGCTCGATTTCATCGGTATCCCCGGTCTTCTCGAGCCGGACCAGGTGAAAGAACTGCTTCGGCATCGGCACCAGCGCCAGGCGCGACGAATCGGTGACCGACAGCGGCAGGTCGACGAGTCTGGCGCTGGGGCGGAGATCGTGCCGCTCTACCGCACTCTCAAAGAGCAGCGCGCGTTGCTCAACTCCCTGGTCGGGATGCGGGCCAAGGGCAGCGGCGAGCCACACGGCATCATCCACGCGGAGCTGCGGCGGATGGCGGGGGGGCCGGCCGTGCCGCAGGCCAGCGTCTCCCAGCTGCAGGCGCGCATCGACCTGCTGCGACGGGGCCTGCGTAGTTGAAAATGGGCGTGCGGATTTTCGGAACAGTAGCCAGCTCGATCGGTCAGCGGAAGTCGCGGGATGCCGTGCGGATCGCCATCGGAAGCGCTTCGAGACGATCGGCGAGCAGGTTCGTGACGCCCTCGGGGGAGCGTTCGAGGATTCCACGCACAATGAGCGCGGGGGAGTCACGCGCGATGCGGCGGTAGCGGTTCCACACGCCGACGCTGCAGATCACGTTGACGAGCCCGCTCTCATCCTCGAGATTCATGAAGGTGATGCCGCTCGCCGTTGCGGGTCGCTGCCGGTGGGTCACGACGCCACCCACTTCGATGCGGCGGCCGGACTCCGCCGTCTTGAGATCGTCGGAGCGGAGAGCCCCCCGCTGCCGAAGGGCCGCCCGCAGGAAGCGGATCGGATGATCGTCGGGGGAGATGCCGGTAGCCCAGAGGTCGGACGCGAGGATCTCGGAGCTACTGGGCATCGAGAACAGCGGCGGCTGAACGGTGACCATACTGCCGGCGAGGAACTCCTCCCGATCCCGGGCGGCATCGCCAGCGGCCCAGAGCGACTCGCGCACGCTGAGACCGAGGGATTCGAAGGCACCGGCCGCGGCGAGGGCTTCGAGCTGGGCCGTGCCGAGTCCGACCCGGCGCACCAGGTTCGCGAGGTCGGTGAAGTCGCCGCCCGCCTCACGATCGGCGACGATCTTCCTGGCCAGGGTCTCGCCGATACCGGTGACCTCGGCGAGGCCGAGACGCACCGCAAGGGCTCCGTCGCGGCGGTGGTCGTCGGGGTCGAAAGGAGCACTGCGGTCGAAGGGACCGACCGGCGGCTGGTGGGAATGGAGGCAGGAGGCTGCGCCCGTTGGTGCGGTCACTCCGAGACCGGCAGAGCTCGCCTCAAGCCCCGGCTGCCAGCCCGACCGCAGGATGTCGGGACGCCGCACTGTGACGCCGTGCCGCCGGGCATCCGCCACCAGGGACAGCGGCGAATAAAAGCCCATCGGCTGGGCGCGCAGTAGCGAGGCAAGGAATGCCGCCGGATAGTGCAGCCGGAGCCAGGAGCTCGCGTAGACGAGCAGGCCGAAGCTGAGACTGTGGCTCTCCGCGAACCCGAAGTTGGCGAAGGCCTCGATCTTGGCGTAGATGTCGTCCGCGACCACGCCGACGATGCCATTGCTCGCCATGCCCGCATAGAGAGTGGTCTTGAGCGAGGCAATTTTTTCCTGCCCGCGCTTGGAGCCCATCGCGCGGCGCAGCAGGTCAGCGTCATCCGCGCTGCATCCCCCAACGGCCATAGCCATCTGCATCAGCTGCTCCTGGAAGACGGGGATACCGAGCGTGCGCTCTAGGGGCTCCCTGAGCTTCGGATGCTGGTAGGTGACAGCCTCCTCGCCGAGCTTGCGCCGCACGAACGGATGCACCGCCCCACCCTGGATCGGGCCGGGCCGCACCATGGCGATCTGCACCACGAGGTCATAAAACCGGCGCGGCTGCAGCCGGGGAAGCAATCCCATCTGTGCCCGGCTCTCCACCTGGAACACTCCGATCGAATCGGCCCGGCAGAGCTGGTCGTAGACGCCCTGCTCCTCCTTGGGGATCGTGGCGAGCTCCCAGTCCTCGCCGAGATGCTCACGCACCAGGTCGAAGCTGTGCTGGATAGCGTTGAGTATGCCGAGACCGAGCAGGTCGAACTTGACCAAGCCCATCCAGGCGCAGTCGTCCTTGTCCCACTGCAACACCGTTCGACCATCCATGCGTCCGTGCTCGATCGGGCAGACCTCGCCGACCGGCTGCTCGGTGAGTACCATGCCGCCCGAGTGGATGCCGAGGTGTCGCGGCAGTGTCAACGCCTCGAGTGCGAGAGCGGTCACCGCCTCCGGAATGTCGTGATCGACGCTCGAGAGCAGGGCGCCGTGCTGCTCCACCTGCTTCGACCAGGCATCCTGCTGCCCCGGGCTCGCCCCGAGAGCCTTGGCCATGTCACGCACCGCGAACTTGGGTCGATACTGGATAACGTTCGCCACCTGCGCCGCATTCTGCCGGCCGTACTTCTCGTAGACATACTGGATCGCCTCCTCGCGCCGGTTGGAGTCGAAGTCGACGTCGATGTCGGGCTCCTCCTCTCGCATGCTCGAAAGAAAGCGTTCGAACGGCAGTTTGTAACCGATCGGATCGACGGCGGTGATATTGAGCAGGAAGCAGACCGCGGAGTTCGCGGCCGATCCGCGCCCCTGGCAGAGGATGCCACGATCCCGGGCGAACTTCACGATGTCCCAGACGATGAGAAAGTAGCCGGGAAAGTCCTTTGCCTCGATCACGTCGAGTTCGTGGGCGATGCGGTCGCGCTCAGCCGGCGCGAGCTGTGGATAGCGCACGGGAACAGCATCCCAGACCAACTGTCGGAGGTAGCTCATTGGGGTATGGCCAGCCGGCACCTGCTGCGTCGGCAGTTTCGGCCGCGCCCGCCGCAACGGGAACGACAGGTCGTCGGCGACCACGACGGTGTGCTCAACGGCGCCGGGATAGCGCGCGAAGCGTGCCGCCATCTCGGCGCCGGAGCGCAGGTGGGCCGCTCCGGATGCCGGCAGCCATCCATCCATGTCGTCGAGGCTGCGGCGGGCGCGTACCGCGGCAAGCGCTGTGGCCAGCCGGTATTGCTCTGGCCTGGAGTAGTGCACATTGCCGGTCGCGACCACCTGCAAGCCGCGCTGATCCGCGATCTTGAAGAGCGCATCGTTGTGGTCGCTGGCCAGTGGAGTGCCGTGATCGAAGAGCTCGACGATCACATTGGCCCGGCCGAACAGGTCGGCCAGCCGGTCGATCTCCCGAACAGCAGCAGCGGGCGACTGCTCGAGGGCCTGCCGCACCGCGCTCTTGCGGCATCCGGTAAGAATGCTCCAGTGTCCCTCCGCCCGACCGGCGAGTTCGTCGAGGTCGTAGACCGGACGTCCCTTCTCGAGCCCGGCGAGCTGAGCGGCAGTCAGCGCAGCGGCCAGCCGGTGGTAGCCCTCCTGCTGCCGGGCGAGCACGAGCAGGTGGCTACCTTCCGGGTCGGCGGCTCCGTTTTGGGGTCGGCTGAGGTCGAGCGAGAGTTCCGCCCCGAAGACCGTGCCGATTTTCGGATGCTGCTCCGCCGCCTCGGCGAGGCGCACGACCCCGTAGAAGCCATCGTGATCGGTCAGCGCGAGAGCGTGCAGCCCGAGCCGGGCGGACTCCTCGAGCAACTGCTCGGGGGAGGATGCCCCGTCGAGAAAGCTGAAACTCGAGTGGGCGTGCAACTCGGCGTAGGGCACCGGGTCACCGGCCGGTGCCGCCTGCACGGGAGGAGCCTCGTACGCGCCGCGCTTGTGCGACCAACCGGGGCTGTCACCGCCATTGGCTCCGACCGGTGCGCCTCCGGGCCGCCGCGTATCCGACAGCGCTTTCTCGAACTGGGACCACGGGATCGGTGGGTTGTTCCACCCCATCAGTCGTCCCCCATCAGTCGTACCTCGCTTCGGCCCACCACAGATGGCTGTCCAACACGAGCAGCCAGGCCGCCCCCGCGTCGTCGACGACCTGGAAGCGGCTCGCCCGGCGGAAGGTGTCGGCATCCCACCATCGTTCGTCATTCGTCCAGGGACCAGCCCAGGCTGCGACCGGGCGCAGGGTGCGACCGTCGGTAGAGAACCGAGCCGGCGTGCCCGAGAGCACCCCGCGCAGGTCAAGGTCGATGGCGACCCCGGCTGCATCGATCACCATCGCCGGCCGCAGCGCCTCGAACACGGTGCCGGGGCTTGGCGTTGGCAGTTGCCCCGGCCAGGGCAGCGCATCGGGTCGTGCCCTCTCTGTTCTGGCTAACTCGGTGCGGTCTCCCCAGGCAACGAGGTTCTGGCGATCGAGCATGGTTCGCCCGCCACCGATCGCGGCGGTAACGACGGCACCGTGTCCGAGCATGCTTTGTACCCGGGAGAGCCCGTGGTGGATTCGTTCGTCGTGCCCGGTACCCCAGAGCCCCTGCTCATGGTTGCCGATGGCGTCGACGCTCTCTGGCACGACCCGCACCCGCGTGATTGCCGAGCTGAGACCACTGCCAAAAGGATTGCCGGCGATACTGCCGCTGCCCTGTAGCTGCCAGCGCACCCGGTCAACGACATCCGCCGCCGTGAAGGAACGCGGATGCAGCCAGGTGCGCTCCGACAGCTCTCCCGACTCGGAATCCACCTCGATGCGGATCGACGTGCAGACGAGCCTGGCCTGTACCAGCTGATCGATGAAGCGGTCAGCGGATGCCCGGAAGCCGAAGGTCACCTGGTCGATGCGGTCGAGCGGTGGTTCAAACCCCACGACGCTGTCGAGCTCCTCCGGCACGACGCGCGGCACGACGGGGCGACTATCGAGGCCGCGCGCGAGAGCGTGCACCCGCACGCCGGCGTCTCCGAATCGCGCCTCGACATCCTGCGGTTGCAGCTGAGCGAAATCGCCGAGGGTACGGATGCCCAGTCGACGCAAGAGCGTTGCAAGGGCGTGCTCGCCGAGCAGCCCCACCGGCATGCCGGCGAGAAACTCGGAGGATCCCCCCTCCGGCACGATGCGGATGCGCTGCCGCTGCGGAGTGCGGGCCGCATGCTCCGCGGTGAACGGCCCGTCGGCGATACCCACCCGTGAGCCGTGGATGCCGAGTGCATCCAACGCGTCAAGCAACCAGAGTGCCGCCTCCTCCTCACCGCCGTAATAGCGGGCGGGCCCGCGGGCTCGCACCGCACATGTGCCCGGACGCACCACCTGGGCCCCGGGCATCGTCTCCTCGATCGCATCGAGCACCGGCTCGAAGGCCCGGATATCGAGGGCCTGGTCGTAGTCGAGCACCCGGAGCCCTGGACAGCGGGCCTGTGCCTCGCGCACCCGGTGCCCGCGGCGCACGCCCTCGCTGCGAGCCGACGCCGAGCAGGCGAAGACCTGGCCGGCCTCGATCAGGGCGAGCGGGACATCCACTGCAGCCGGATCGCGCCCGGTACCAGCGCCCGAGGTACCCGCGGCCAGACCACCCACGGCCAGACCACCCACGGCCAGACCACCCACGGCCAGACCACGCACGGCCAGACCACGCAGAGCCGCCGTGATGGGCCAGTCGGGGCACCACAGCACCATGGTGCGCATCGGAGCGCTGGGCGAAGCGAGGGAGGAAGTTCGGCGCATTATCCTGCTGCCTCGTGCAGATGAGCAGGCTCGGGCTGGGCGAACCTGTCCACCTCGCGAAACTGCTCGTGCGGATCGGGCAGCCAGAGCCGCGCACTTTGCGGCCGTCCCATCCGGCTCGACACGGTGACCGTCGCCTGCCGGGCACTGAGATGCCCGTTTCCCTGTCCGATGCCAACCCAGTGGCTGTCGGAGAGGCTCAGCATCGCCTCGCTCTGCGGCCACGGTCCCAGCACGATCAGGGTTGCCCCACGCTGCCGCAACCGGGCGCTGAGACGCGCGACACTCGAATCGCTCGCGCGCTTGGGGGGTCGGGTGACGACGACGCTGATCACATCGGCGATCGCCGCGGTGACACCGAGCCACTGCTCCCCGGGATGCGGCACCAGCACGAGCCGCTCCAGGTCGATGCCGAAGTGCTGAGCTGCCTCCACCCCGAACTCGGGAACCCCGATGACGCCACACCAGGAACCGGCCGCCGAGGGGCCGGCGAGCAGCGCCATGAGCAGGGTCGCCGAATTGTCCACCGAGTAGGTCGCACCCTCTTTGAGCCCGCCGCCGGGCAGCAGCCGGGCGATCGCCGGGTGGGTGGGGATCGTGCGAGTATCGAGCGTAGTCGTCTGCATCGAGCGAATACGCGCCTGCAACTCGTCGACGGTGGCTCGCGTGGGCGAGTCATCGAGAATTGCTGCTGCGGAGGCCATTCCCTCATATTCGAACATACATTCGAATATGTCAATTGCCACCGACATCCATACGGCGTGTCGGCAGTTACTGAATCGCGGTGGCGGGGGATACGCCGGTTCGCGGTGGCGTAACGGGATCCCGGCGGGAGTTACGCCTCCCGCCGCGAGGTCGTATCACCGCCGCGGCGACTCTCGGGGCGTGACGCACGAGGGCCGCCGCACGAGCGTCGGCGCACGAGCGTCGGCGTGTCGACAGTCACTGATTCGCGGTGGCGGGGCACACGCCGGTTCGCGGTGGCGTAACGGCATCCCGGCGGGAGTTACGCCCCCCGCCGCGAGGTCATATGACCGCCGCGACGGCTCACGGGGCGTGACGCACGAGGGCCGCCGCACGAGCGTCGGCGTGTCGACAGTCACTGATTCACAGTGGCGGGGGATACGCCGGTTCGCGGTGGCGTAACGGGATCCCGGCGGGAGTTACGCCCCCCGCCGCGAGGTCATATTACCGCCGCGACGACTCACGGGCGCGACGATGCGCACCACCGCACGCGCACCACCGCACGCGCACCACCGCATGCGCACCACCGCACGCGCACCACCGCACGCGCACAACCGCACGCGTTACGGCGCGAGTATCTCGTTGCGCAGGAGCACCGGGGCCGCGACATCCGCGGTGCGACGCCGTCCGGAAAACACCCAGAACCGGTAAAGAGCAAACCGGAAGGCCGTGCCGAGTGCGAGGCCGACCACATTTGTCGCGAGATTGTCGTCGAGCACCGAAGTGAATCCGAGCCCATAATGTGAAATCCAGAGACAGCCGAGTGCAATTCCGGCGCCAATCAGACTCACGACCGCGAACTCGATACCCTCACGCACCACAGCGGAGCGGGTCTCCGTGCGGCGTTCGGTGCGGAAAGTCCAGTATCGATTGCCGATCCAGTTCACAACGATCGCGATCGATGTGGAGATGACCTTCGCGACAATCGGACCTCCGTGCACGAGCTGCGGCTCGAAAATCGTTGTTCGCAGCGCGTTGAACACCGCGATGTCGACAACTAACCCGACACCACCCACGAGCCCAAAGCTCAGCAGCTGGCGCAACAGGGCAATCCGGGAATCACGCGACATGATTGCGCTCCTGGCCGGGACTGCTGGTTCGAACCGGCGGCTCCTGCGCCTCGGTGAGCCGCGACTCGACCTCGTCGTGAGCCATCCGAAGAGCGGATGCCGCAGCCACGGCCGCCCGGTGGTCTCCGCGTAACCGCGCCGGCATGGCTTTCAGCCCCCACAACGTCACCCGAACGATTGCTTCATTGACAATGCCGGAACTCATTTTAGATTCGCCATGCACCCGTTCGACGAACGTGATCGGAACCTCGGAGATGCGCAGGCCGGCGGTATATGCCTTCCAAAGCATGTCAATCTGGAAGCAGTATCCCTGACTCAGGACATCCTGGTACCCGATTTCGCGAAGCGCGTCCGCTGTGAAGGCGCGGAAACCGCCGGTGATGTCGCGGATGGGAAGCCCGAGGGCGACGCGGGCGTACAGGCTGCCCGCCTGCGAGAGCATCATCCGCCTGAACGGCCAGTTCACGACCGACCCGCCGCGCACCCAGCGCGATCCGAGCACCACATCCGCGTCGTCGAGTGCAGTGAGGAGAAGTTCGAGCTGTTCTGGCTGGTGTGAACCGTCGGCATCCATCTCGACCAGTCGCTCATAGCCACGCTCGAGGCCCCAGTCGAACCCAGCGCGGTAGGCCGCGCCGAGGCCCTCCTTACCGGCCCGGTGCAACACGTTGATACGGTCGTGGCCCGAGGCGAGCGCCGAGGCGAGGGCGCCAGTTCCATCGGGCGAATTGTCGTCGACGACGAGCACGTCGACCCCGGTCGTACTTCGCAACACACGAGCGGTGATCTCCGCAAGGTTGTCTCGCTCGTTATAGGTCGGGATCACCACGAGCGTGCGGTTGTCGGTTGGCTTCATGTTGTCTCTCGGGTGAATTCGTAGACGATGGTGCGATGGACGGGTATCTGTCGAGAGATCGTGTAGCCGAGATGTTCGAGCGCCCCCACATTGACGGGAGTCGAGACAGATGCCGGGGTCGTGAGCTCGATATCCCAGACGGTGGAGATTCTGCGCAATGAGGGGGCGATTTCCACAATGGGCCGCACGGAATCCCAGATGCCCGAGCGTTCGGTGTACGGGGTCTGTAGCGTGACATCCGAGAGCCCCGTGAAGTATTGCGGATAGAGGCGAAGGGCGAGCCGTGGTTTGCGGGAGGGCCTCGTTGTCTCGTCGAAGACGACCGCATCACCCCGGCGCGCCTGCGCTCCGATTACCTGTGCCGCCTGGCGCAAGTCGCTGCCGCCGTCCTTGGCAAATTGCGTTCGCTCAAAGACGTTGGTGGGCAGCGCGAGACCGAACAGGGCAACGACTGCTGCAACCCGTATCCAGCCGGCGGCGACACCGCGGGAAAACACAGTCGAGACTCCCACGGCGACGAGGATCGAGACCGCCGGTGTGGTGAATGACAGGTAGCGGATCGAGTACATCGGAGCGATAAAAATGTTGCCGAAGATCAGGATGCCCATCGGCAGTGCCAGCCAGCCCACCAGAAGCACAACGGTGCGCGATCGCGAGCGAAGCAGTGTGACCACTGCGACCAGGATCAGGGCCCAGCAGGCGATCGCGAACCACGGATTGCCGAACCACTGGATCACGAACATTTGGCTGAAGGTGACGGAGTTGCGGTGAGCGAGGAAGGAGATTTGGCCGCGCTCGCTGAGAGCGTAGACGATCACCGGCGCCGCGAGCATCACTCCGACCGCGATCGCACCGAGCCAGCGGCGGATGACGGCGCGCCCGGGACGGGCCGCGACGACGGCAATCCCGTAGACCACGGCGAGGAGCACCAGGTAAAGAAATACGTAGATGGAGAGGGCAAATAACACCGCGAAGGCTAGCCAGGGGAGAAGGCCAGTGATGCGGTGCCGCAGGAGTGCCACGAAGAAGATCGTCAGCCAGACGGCCACCGCCGTGCCGATGGCATAGGAGCGCCCCTCAGCGCCCATGTAACCGACTCGCGGGAGCATAATCATCACCGCGCCCGCCATTACCGCGATGCGGCGCGCGGCGGCGACGGGGGTGAACAGCCGATCCGCAAGCACCACGGTTCCGGCCACCGCTACACCGACCGCGATCGAGCTCGGCAATCGTACGGAAAGTTCGGATGCCCCGAACGCATCGATCCAGAAGTGCAGGAAAACGTAGTAGGCGCCATGCACCGCATCTACCCGCCCGAGTTCCCGCCAGATTGTGGCGAGCGGGCGCTCGGCCGAAATAATGCTCGCGGCCTCATCACCCCAGAAGGCCGGGATCCACGATCCGACGACGGTGAACAGCGAGCCGAGGATACCGAGCAGCACAGCGACAGGCGCGATGCCCATGTCCGCCGCGAGCCACCGCGTCGGTGCCGCCACAGGTGGTCGTCCGGTGCCGCGAATCGCCGCTCTGGTGCCGACTTCGGTGGTGCTCACGCGCCGTCCCCTCGGGATGATGGGCACCGATACCTATCGGTGTGTTTTCATCCTCGACAACGGGTCTTGACATTCTGTGCGGATCGGGGGCCCTCGGCGTGAGAGTTCGTACAGGTTGGATTAGCCCGCCGTGCCGTTACCCACGGCAGGAAATGACACCATCACGGTGAATCCGTCCGCATTGGAGAGAGTGACGCGCCCGTGAGCCGCGTGCACGATCGAGTGCACGATCGCGAGCCCGAGACCGCTGCCGCCATTGTTCGCCGTACGCGCGATATCCGGTCGGCTGAATCTATCGAAGGCCACGGGAAGGAAGTTCTCCGGCATCCCGGCGCCGGAATCGACGACGGTGAGTAACAGCTCGGAATTTGAGTGACGCAGGGCGAGGCGCACCGAGCCGCCATCCGGCAGCGCCGTAATCGCGTTGCTCGTGAGATTGTTTACAACACGACCAAAATTCTCGACAGCGATGAGGTAGGTGGCGGGGGTCGGATCACCGGCCACGTCGAAGTCGATCGTCACGTGGGTGGCGACGGCGAGCATCCGTGCCCGGTCGACCGAGGCGGCGAGTTCGGCCGCAAGCTCCGCCCAGCTGCTCTGGATGTCCGGCGAGCTCGAGTCGAGCTGCGACAACTCGAGAAGGCCGGTCGCAAGCCCGGACAACCGTGCAACGGAGTGCTGAGCGGTCACGATCTGTGCCTCGAGTGCGGTGGCATCACCCCGTGACAGATGCGCGAGTTCGAGTTGTGCCATGAGGATGGCGAGCGGGGTGCGCAGCTCGTGGCTCGCATCTGAAACCAGTTGGCGTTCACGATCGACGGATTGCCGCACATCGCTGATGAACACGTTGAGGGTCGTTGCCAGCGCGGAGAGCTCGTCGGTGGCGGAGCCGATGGGTAATGGCTCGGTCGACCCCTGCGCGACGAGCGCTTCGGCCTGCTTTCGCATCCGGGTCACCGGACGAAGCGCCGCACTGGTGAGCAACCAGGAGGCGATGCCGAACCCGAGCACGATCACCAGAGCGCTCACGATGAGAGCCTGGGTGATGCGGTCGAGGGAAAGGATCGACGAATCCTGGTTGCGCGCGGTGACGACCGTCCACGCTCCCTCATTTGTGATCACGGTGGCGTGGTAAACCCGGTAGGAGTCGTCTTCTTGCACGATGGTGGTCGCGCCTCCGGGAAGTTTCGCAATTTCTGCGAGCCGGTTTTCGAGGCCCTTTGGCATGCTCGAGAGGACAAGAGTTCCGGCGGGATCGGTGACGGCCACCAACTGCCCCCGACCTGGTCTGTCGACGCTCAGGCTGCCGCTCACCGTCAGACCGGTTATGTACGGGGCAGCATCATTGTGCAGCAGCGTCGTCGTTGTGGTGGTGAGAATGTGCTCCACCTGGGCCCGAAAAATGACGACCGCGACGCTGGACAGCACCATTGCCACCAGCAGGCTACCGATCGTAATACGCCACTTAATCGTGACCCGCCGCAGCAGTTTCACACGCAGGACCTCACGAGAGAGGCTCGAGGAGGTAACCGGAGCCTCGTTTGGTCACGATGCGCACGCCGGAAGGCACCGGTTCCAGTTTGCGCCGAAGATAGCTCACGTACTGGTCGACGATGTTCGGGTCGATATTCTGGGTCGAGCCCCAAACCTCCTCAAGGATGCGGGACCGGCTCACCACCTCTCCCACCGATGCCGCGAGTAGCCTCAGCAACGCAAATTCTTTCGGACTCATCGATAGCGGATGCCCGGTAACTGTCACGGCGACGGCGAGCGAGTCGATTCGCAGCGCGCCGACGGTCACCACAAGCTTGTCGGCATTAGCGTCGCGGCGCAGTAGCGCCCTCACCCGCGCACTCAGTTCCACGAAAGCGAACGGCTTGGTGAGATAGTCGTCCGCCCCGGCGTCGAGGCCGAAGACTCGATCCTCCACGGCATTCCGTGCCGTGAGCAACAGCAGCGGCATCGAGCTTCCGGACTGGCGGATGCGCCGACAGATCTCGAATCCCGACATCTGCGGCAGCATCACATCAATGGCGGCGAGGGCGAATTCCTCGGTGGAGACCGCGATCAGGGCATCCACACCATTGTCGACAACGCGGGTCTCGTAGCCCTCCGCGGTGAGGCCGCGCTGGATGAGCTCACCCATCTGAGGGTCGTCCTCCACGATTAGTACCTTCACCGCGACCGACTCCCTCGATTTGCCGCACAGCGCAATGCTGCAATGTTCGCACTCTTTGACGGGAACTGCCCGCCAGCATCCCGACGGCCAATCCGTGTGGACGAGCGTGGGAACTCTGCGGGCACGTGGCGTAGCGATAGAAATTACTACGCCGCTCCCTCCGGCATTCGCCTGAGAGCTTGATTCTTGGTAGACGGACCGGTAGACCGTAAGCATGTCCGAACACGAAGAGACCCCCGTCGACCTGCCGCTCGTTCCGCTTCCCGGCAGCAACCGCCACTCTGCCGAGGTGATCGCCCCCGCAACGGTGCCGCAGGATTCGGGCGCGGAGATCGAGGTGACGGTGATCCTGCGTCGTCAGCCCGGCGCTGACACATTCGATCCTTCGGTGCGCTTGAGCCGAGAGGACTTCGCGGCCCGGATGGGAGCGGATGCCGCCGACGTCGCCTCGGTAACGGCTGCCCTCAGCGGGCTCGGGCTGCGGGTGCTCTCGACCGACCTTCCCTCGCGACGGATGCGTGTCGCCGGCACCACAGCCGTGCTCAGCCGAGTGTTCGGCACCCACCTCGAAGCGGTGACCAGCCGCGCCACCGACGGCACAGAGGTGCACCACCGCAACCGCACCGGGATGCTGATGGTGCCGGCCTCCCTCGACGGCATCATCACTGCCGTGCTCGGCCTCGACGACCGCCCCCAGGCGCGTGCCCAGTTTCGCGTCGCCGAAGCCCGGGCTGTTGCGGTGAGTTACACGCCGCTCGACCTCGCCGAGGTCTATCACTTCCCCGCCCAATTCGACGGTTCGGGCCAGACGATCGCACTCATCGAACTGGGCGGTGGATTCGCCCCGGCCGAGCTCGACACGTATTTCGCCGGTCTCGGCATCACGGGGCCTCATGTCACCGCGGTCGGCATTGACGGCGCGAAGAACGTGCCTGGCGCAGACGCCGCCGGGGCAGATGGTGAGGTCCTGCTCGACATCGAGGTGGCAGGGGCGCTCAGCCCCGGCGCCAACATCGTGGTCTACTTCGCCCCCAACACCGACGCCGGCTTCGTCGATGCGGTGAGCGAGGCGACTCACGCCTCGGTGACACCGACCGCGATCAGCATCAGCTGGGGCCAGAACGAGGATGCCTGGACGGCCCAGGCCAGGCATGCCCTCGACCAGGCCTTCGTGGATGCTGCGACCCTTGGGGTCACCGTCACGGTCGCCGCCGGTGATAACGGCAGTTCCGATGGTGCGAGCGATGGTCGTAACCACGCTGACTTTCCCGCATCCAGTCCCCATGTTCTTGCCTGTGGCGGCACGAGCCTGCACGCGGTTTCTGGCACGGTGCAGTCGGAGGTCGTGTGGAACAACGGCAAGGGTGCCGGCGCGACGGGAGGGGGTGTGAGTGATGTCTTCGCGATCCCGAACTGGCAGGCGTCGGCCGGAGTACCCGCGTCGTCTCGCGGTACAGCCGGACGAGGCGTTCCGGATGTCGCCGCCGTCGCTGATCCGACGACGGGGTACGAGGTACTCGTAGATGGCGAGAAGAAGATCTACGGCGGCACCAGCGCGGTCGCGCCGCTCTGGGCGGCCCTCGTCGCTCGCCTTGTCCAAGCGGCCGGACAACCCTTCGGTCTGCTGCATCCACGCCTCTACGGATCGGTGTCAGCGGCCCCGAAGCAGGAGGGTTTTCGGGACATCACTTCTGGGAATAACGGGAGCTTTGCCGCGAAACCCGGTTGGGATGCCTGTACCGGACTCGGCGTTCCCGACGGGACGGCTCTGCTCGCCCTGCTCACGATGCCAGCCCACTGACGCTCGTTATGGCGAGCTTCGCACCGGCCGTGCCTCACGACCAGCGGTCGACATGCTCGGCATCCCAGGGATCACCCGAGGGAAATTTCGGTTGCCGATGTCGGAGGCGGCCGGTACGGTCACGGCATGGCTTTTATTGAAGCAGCGGGGCTCACCAAGACCTGCACCCCCAAGGGGGCCAGTCCCGTGCACGCGCTCGACGGGCTCGATCTTGAAGTGCCGCAGAGCACGGTCACAGCGTTACTCGGGCCGAATGGGGCGGGCAAGACCACCACCGTGAAAGTGCTCACGACGCTCACCCAACCCACGGCGGGCAGCGCTCGGATCGACGGGATCGACGTGCTCGCCCACCCGGAACGAATCCGCCCGATCATCGGGGTATCTGGACAGTACGCCGCCGTCGACGAGAATCTCACCGGCTTCGAAAACCTCGACATGGTTGGACGTCTCTACCATCTGGGTGCCGCACAGTCGCGCGTGCGGGCGCAGGAGCTCATCACGCTTTTCGACCTGGAGGAAGCCAAGAACCGACCGGTGAAGGGCTTCTCCGGCGGGATGAGACGGCGTATCGACCTGGCCGGCGCACTGGTGACACGACCGAAGGTGCTCTTTCTCGACGAACCGACCACGGGTCTCGATCCGCGCAGTCGGCTGGGAATGTGGGACATCATCACCGGCCTGGTCTCGCAGGGAACGACTGTTCTGCTGACCACCCAGTACCTCGAAGAGGCCGACCAACTCGCCGATAGTATCTCGGTGATCGACGATGGAAGAGTGATTGCCGAGGGCACATCGGATGAGCTGAAAGCGTCGATCGGCGGGCAGCGGGTTGAGATCACGCTCGTTGACCCTGGCGATAGTGCGACAACGGTGGAAGTATTGCGCCGCTTCGGCAATTCCGAGCCGACGACGGCAGCGGAGGGTCGCGAGCTCACGGTCAATGCGTCGGATGCACCGGCGGCTTTGCAGGGAATCCTCGCGGAGCTGGGCAGTCGCGGCATCCGTTTGTTCGATGCGGGCATGCGGCGCCCAACACTCGACGACGTCTTCCTGCGTCTCACCGGCCATTCCGCCACTGCCGAGACATCGGATGCGGTACCAACGAAGAAAATGAAGCGTGCCGCGAAAAAGGAGAAGAGCCGCTCATGACAACGACGAACACCGGTTCGGGCTCAGCGCTTTCGCACTGGTTCTCTGACGGCTGGATCACCACCAGGCGCAACCTGATCAAGATCAAGCGCGTGCCCGATATCCTCGTGTTCACGACGCTGCAGCCCATCATGTTCGTGCTGCTCTTCACCTACGTCTACGCGGGCGTGATCAACATCCCCGGCAGCAGTTACAAAGAATTCATCATGGCGGGCATCTTCGCCCAGACCATCGTGTTCGGATCCACCTATTCGGGCTCGGCTATGGCCCAGGACCTGAAGGATGGCATCATCGACCGGTTCAGAACACTGCCGATGAGCCCGTCGGCAGTGCTGATCGGACGCACCAACGGCGACCTGTTTATCAATGCAGTATCGCTCGTCGTCATGATGGTTACCGGCTTCATCGTCGGCTGGCGAATCCGTTCGAGCCTCCTCGAAGCGTTGGGAGCCATTGCGCTCCTTTTGCTCTTCGCCTACGCGTTCTCCTGGGTGATGGCCTTCATCGGAATGAGTGTGCGCAGCCCGGAGGTCATTAACAACGTCTCGTTCCTCATCCTGTTTCCACTCACCTTCATCTCCAACGCCTTTGTCCCGAGTAACACCCTGCCGACGCCGTTGCGCGTCTTCGCCGAGTTCAATCCGGTATCTGCGCTCGTCTCGGCGGTGCGTAACCTCTTCGGAAACACCCCACCGAACTCTCCGATCGCCGACAACTGGGCACAGCAGAACCCTGAGATCACCGTGCTGATCGGCATTGTGCTGCTACTCGTGGTGTTCGTGCCTCTTGCGATCCGCAAGTTCGCCAGCGTCAGCAGCCGCTAACGCGCGGTCAGCGCCGATTGCACCGAAACGGGGAGGCAACTCCCACATTCGCTGGCTAGCGTGAGGCGATGACAGTCATCGCCATCACCGGTTCCACTGGCCATGTCGGGCGACGTGTGGCCGACCAGCTCGCCGATCTGAGCCCGACACTCGTTGTGCGCGATACCGCGAAAGCCCCGCGTATCGAGGGATCCCCGGTGGTGGTGACCGATTACACCGAAGCCTCCAATTCGGTGCATGCACTCGAGGGAGTAGACGTGCTGTTCATGGTCTCCGCCGCCGAGTCGAAGTTTCGCCGCGTGCAGCACCGCACCTTCATTGAAGCGGCTGCTGCCGCGGGCGTCAGCCATATCGTCTATACCTCGTTCTTTGGCGCTGATCCCGACGCTGTCTTCACCCTCGGGCGCGACCATGCCGATGCCGAAGCCACGATCCGTGCGAGCGGAATGCACTTCACACTGTTGCGGGACAATTTCTACTCCGATCTGCTTCCCTATTTTGCTGATGATTCCGGGGTAATCCGCGGTCCTGCCGGAGACGGTCGCGTCGCCGCGGTTGCGCGAGCGGATGTCGCCGACGTCGCCGCCGTTATCCTGCGGGACCCTGTGCCCCACGCCGGTGTCACCTATGAACTCACCGGACCGGAAGCGCTCACCCTCGACGATGTCGCCGCGCGTGCCGGCGCCGTAATCGGGCGCACTCTCAGCTACGCGCCGGAAACCGTGGACGAGGCTTACGCGTCCCGAGCCCATTACGGCGCGGAGCAGTGGCAACTCGACGCCTGGGTGAGCACCTATACGGCCATCGCCGATGGCCAGACTGACCGCGTCACCGATCACGTCGAGCGGGTCTCCGGGCATCGCGCCCGCAGCATCGAAGATGCGTTATTGCCACACAGATGACCTTCCTACTCGCATTTTTTTCTCAGGCGCTCTGTCCAAAGCCAATTAAACTCCTCCGGGGATGAGTGGCTACGCGGTCATGAGGTGATCGAATCGGCGCAGAATCAGCCCCTCGCGCAGAGCCCACGGGCAGATCTGTACTGATTCGATGTGGAGGCCCTCCATGGCCGCCTGTGCCACCAACGCGGCGGCCAGAAGTTGACGCGATCGCAGGACAGATACTCCCGGAAGCTCGGCACGGTCCGCAGAAGCCATCGCCGACAGCCGGCTGGTCCACAGGGCCAATTCGTTTACCCGCAATTCACGCCGCACGAAGGGGCCCTCCGCGCGGGGAGCGGAACCGGCGACGCGGGCGAGTGAGCGGAAAGATTTCGAGGTTGCCACGACGAGTGTCGGCGCGGTCAATCGCCCGATGTCCGTGATCGGACCCTCGAGTACCGCGCGGATGTGCTTACGAACCGCCTTGATGCTCTTAGCAGACGGCGGATCCGCATCCAGAAAGTCCCGCGTGAGTCTTCCCGCGCCGAGCGGAAGGGACACCGCGAGTTCGGGCAGCTCGTCAGCTCCCATCGCCATTTCGAACGATCCGCCGCCGATATCGAGACTGAGGATTCTGCCTGCTCCCCAGCCATACCATCGGCGCACCGCGAGATAGGTTGCGGCTGCTTCGTCGGTGCCACTCAGCTCGATGAGCCGGATACCGGTTTCAGCGTGCACCCGCCCCAGCACTTCCGATCCGTTGCTGGCTTCGCGGATGGCGGAGGTGGCGAAGGCCATCAGGTCCTCCGCTCCGTGCACCTCCGCGAGCTGTGCGGCGGCGGTCACAAATTCGATCAGAACTCGCTGGCCAGCAGCCGAAATCGCGCCGCGATCATCGAGGTAAGCGATGAGTTGCAGGGGGCGTTTGTGTGAGGTGAACGGGATGGGTCGGGCACCGGGGTGCGCGTCAACCAGCAACATGTGAACAGTATTCGACCCGATGTCAAGCACGCCAAGCCGCATGGGACAAATCTACCGGTTGGGAGCAGCAGCGTTCCGGGCAAAATCACCGGGCCGAATCAGCGACCCGCCGCGTAGCCCTGGGCACCACGCGGATTCGCCGCGGCGGTGAGCAGCCCGGTACTGGCATCCCGGCCCACGGAGGATAGCCGCCCGAGGCTCCAGTCACCCGCCACGGTGATGCGATGACCCCGCCTGCGCAGCTCGGCGATGACATCCGCCCCCACCCGCCCCTCGACCACCGCGCCGCCGGGCTCCCAGGTGCGCGGCCAGAAGGACTCCGGAAACGAGGTCGTGTGGAACGCCGGCGCGTCGATCGCCTCCTGGGGGGAATAGCCGCCGACCAGGGTGCGCAGCAGGTACAGCAACTGCCACTGATCCTGCTGGTCGCCGCCGGGTGTGCCGAGGGCGGCGATCGGATGCCCGTCGCGCAACAGCAGCGTGGGGGTGAGGGTGGTTCGTGGACGCCGCCCAGGCACGAGGGCCGACGGCGAACTCGGGTCGAGCCACATCATCTGCAGTCGACTGCCCAGGCAGAACCCGAGCTCGGGGATCGTGGGGGAGGACTGGAGCCACCCACCGGAGGGGGTCACCGAGATCATGTTGCCCCACGCGTCGACCACATCGATGTGGCAGGTGTCTCCGGCGGTGACTCCGGCGGGGGAGACCGTCGGCTCGCCACTTCCGGCAAATTCGTCGTTCTCCCCGGTGGGGTCGGACGGCATCCGCAGCGGCGGGTGATAGGCCAGCACCCCCGGTACCGAACCGGGCCGGAATTCGCTCGAGGCCCGGTCCGTGATGAGGGCGCGACGCTCCTCCGCGTAGCCCGCGGAAAGAAGATATTCGAGCGGAACCTCGACGTCTCCGTAGTAGGCCTCCCGGTCGGCGAGGCTCAGCTTTTGCGCCTCGAGGATGGTGTGGGCACCGAGCGCGGTCGACGGATCGAGCCGCTCGTCGTCGAATCCGTCGAGTATCGCCAGGGACTGCAACAGGGCAGGACCCTGGCCCCAGGCCGCGGATTTCGCGACGGTGACGCCCCGGAAGTCGAGTGTGACCGCTGGCTCGTAGCTTGCCCGAAAAGCGGCGAAATCCTGCTCATCGATCACGCCGGCATGGTCGGTGCCCGAGGAATGACGATGCTTGTCGCGCACGAACCGGGCCGCCGCCTCGGCCACGAATCCGGTGCTCCATTCGGCGCGGGCCGCATCGATCCTGCCCTCACGGGAGTCGGCATGTCGACCAGCATCCGTGAGGCGGTCGAGGGTGTCGGCGTAGGCGGGGTTCACCACGAGGTCGCCGGCCTGGGGCACTCGGCCCTGCGGCATCCAAAGCGCTGCCGAGGACGGCCAGTGAGTCTCGAAGAGCTCCGAGACCGCGGCGATCGTCGAGCTCACCCGGCCGAGCAGCGGATGCCCGTGCCTGGCGTAGTCGCGGGCGAAGGCGAACACCTCCCCGAGCTCCCAGCTGCCGTGGTCTCGCAGCAGAAGCAGCCAGGCGTCGACGGCGCCGGGAATGGCGGCGGCGAGCGCCCCAGCGCCGGGCACCAGGTCGAGACCCTCACCGCGGAAGTGCTCGATCGTGGCGTTGTGGGGCGCGGGACCCTGCCCCATGAGCACGAGCGGCCGCGTGGGGTCGGCGGCGGTGGCAAAGATACCAACGAGGTCGCCTCCCGGTCCGTTCAGATGCGGCTCGACCACATGCAACACGAAAGCTCCGGCGGTGGCGGCATCGAAGGCATTGCCGCCGCGCTCGAGCACCGCCTGGGCGGCCGCCGTCGCGATCCAGTGGGTGGAGGCGACCATGCCGAAAGTACCGCGGAGGGTCGGGCGTGTGGTGTCGGGATCGGGCGGGGTGAATGATGTCGAAGAAGTCACAGTCTGCAGATTCTAGGCGCGGGCCGTGAAGATCGCCGGATGCCGCGATAACCGGCCATCATGGGGACATGACACCTCCCGACCGCATCAGGTCACCCGCCTCCCGCTTCTCGATCACGCGGTATTGGACGCCTCTCGCCGTCACTTACCTGGTGCTCGCCCTCATCGGGCTTATCGGCACCTGGACCTTCAACGCCCTCGCGATCGTGCAACTGCGCAACTTCGCCGGCGACTGGGTGAACAGCGGTCCGGCCGTCTCGTCTCTCACGGTGGACCTGCTGGTGGCCGCCGTGGCTGGCAGCATCCTGATCATCGTGGAATCACGCCGACTCGGTCTTAGACGCGGCTGGATCTATGTCGTGCTTGCCGGGCTCACTGCCTACGCCTTCGTGTTCCCGCTGTTCCTTGCCATGCGGCAACGGGCGCTCACCAAGCGGGAGGCTGAGGGCGGCACCCGGGCCGCCGACGCAACAGTATGAGGGGATGTCATTCCTCTGTAGCTGGGCGCCCTCACGGCGGGGCGCCAGAGGTGTAGCTCCGACGCCCCGCTTCGATGCTGCCGGGTGTGGATTCTCAATCCTGGTGAGACTGTCCCGAGAAGGTGAGACCACGTGATCGTTGAAGATCCTTGTCTGAGTTGGGAAAGTCGAAGGAGACACTTGGACGGCACGCGGCCACGCATCGCTTGACGCCCTAACCGGGGACTGTTCGAGCGGAAGTCAAATCCCTAAGCTTCTCGATGCACGTGAAACGCGCCCCGATCAAAGGATTCCCATGATTGCGCCCGGCGCCGCTCGCACAGTGTCGATAACAGTAGAGCGAGTGCCTGGTTCTATTCACCAGGATCTGTCGTTCACGGCCGGCACCACGATCGACTCAATGATCGACTCAATGATCACGGTGCTGCTCCAAACGCCGGGCACGGTCACTGTCAACGGAACGTCCTCGCTGGGTGCATCAATCCAGGCAGCCGCGTTCGCCACGTCGGGAACGGTGAGTTGTGGCTGACAGGACAGTATCCGCAAAGAATCCAGCGGGTTTCAGCATCGCGGCGCTACACCTGATTTGGGCCGTGCCGCTCGCGCTGCTGATCGGATTCCCGCTCTGGATTTCGGCTCGGCTTATCTGGTGCGGATTCGGTGGATGCTCTGGACCAACAGCAAATTATCGGGAATTTGATTTTACCTGGGGAGTCGTCACACCGCTGGTGTGCGCGGCTCTGATCCTGGTCGCTGTTGCGGTACCTCCCTGGGTGCGGCCCTGGTGGATTCGCTGGGCTATCGCTCTCGTTTTGGCGCTTACTGATGCGTATCTGTTCGGGTGGGGAAACGCACCGTCCCCGATTCCATGGCTGCCAACGATAATCCACGGTGGGTTCGATTTTTAGCGAATGCGCACGGCGCGAGGTACGAACCATGGGGTTGCAGGAGCTGACGTCAAATGCGCCAAAATCTGCGACCAGTCCAGCTGGGAGCCGAACGTGCTGATGCCTCCCAGTTGGGAACCTCTGTCGGAACTGCTCGAGGGCTTCGGCGTATCGTGTTGGGTCGTTCCGAGTCGCTTGCAGCAGCTCCACACGCTACAGTGACCCATCCGTGGTCTAGTACAGCATTTCACCTGCGCGCCATCGCGAAACGGCCACGCATCAGACCACGTCTTCGGCCCGCCGGAGGCTTCGGATCTTGCGTGTCTTCGAACCGAATCATCCCAGAGCAACGGAGGGAGGTCGGCCACAACCGGGGCATCACGCTATTTTTCGAGTCCATCCCGTCGCCCCACACCGTCCATCCCGGAGTTCGGCGTGATTCGCAGCAAAGTCCGAGGCGGGTCCGGAAGACAGAAAACGCTGGTTGTGCTAGACATTCGAGAGGTGCCGGCGGAAGAACCATATCGTGCACTCATCCCACGCGAATCACTCCCGCGGTGTACCGGATCTCTGCGCGATGATTCGCGGAGCTAGCACCAGGAGGGCGAAAGTCCCGATGACCGCTCGCACCCCGGCAAAGATCAGCACCGACCATCCAACGTCACGTCCCGTGAGCAACAGAGCGACACCTATCACTACCAGCGCGACGTCCGCGGCGTACGGCACGCGCAACCAAAACAGCAGACGGCGGTTTGCTTGCATCGCCCCATCGTGCGCCGACCCGCTGAGAGGCCACCGACACGATGCCGCCGGGCTGACTACATCATCAGGGCAGCCGCTGCGGAGCGTGCCGTTCCTGGTTAACGGACTGCTGAGGGCGGCTGGTATTTGAACCCGACGTGCGAAGCGACAAAGCCGAGACGTTCGTAGAACCGGTGCGCATCGGTTCTCACGGCGTCAGAGGTGAGTTGGACGAGGCCCACGTCAAGGGCTGCGGCCGCAACATCCGTGACCCAGCGAATCATCGCGGACCCGATACCGGCCGAACGGGCATCGCTCTGAACTCGCACAGCCTCGACTAGCAGACGCGCGATACCTCGCCGAGCCATCCCCGGGATGCGCGTCAGTTGCATAGTTCCGAGCACACGCTGCTCTTCATCTATTGCCAGGAGAAGCTCATTGGCCGGGTCGGAAATAATCTGCTGGAGTGCCCATAAATACGCCGGACGATCGGTCTCCGAGGCTACGTCGCCTCGAGCTGCGCTGACCGCGTCGTCGGACAGGAGCATCATGAGCGAATCCAGATCCTCCGCCGAGGCGCGCCGCAGCGTGACCGACCCAAGGCGGGAATCGAGCACTACGGGGAGCGAAAGGTTCTCGAGCATCCCACCAGCCTCCCACGCCCAGCCTCCCACACCCCATTACCGGCCCCGCCGCCCGCACGCGGAACGACAAACGGTGCGCTCCAAACTGAACTTACGGTGCAGGAAGTCGGTCGCCACGAGAGGTACCAATTTAGCGATAGAGGCGCGCAGAACGGTCGTAATAGCTTCCGTGATCTCTCACAGCGAAGCCGGCAGAGAGGTACGTCGCTGTCGGTGAGGGGTAGTCGTCATTGGGTGCGGTGTTGAGGAAAACCTCGATCCCTCAGGCCCGCAGCTGGGCGTGCCACCGAGGCAAGGAAATCTGACCATGTGGGGATACGGATACAACATGATGGGCTGGGGTTTGCTGGCCGGGGTCATCGTTGTGGCCCTGGTGATTGTCGCGGTCATCGGGGTTCTCCGTCTGCTGCCAACGCGCTTAAATCATTCCTCGATTTCTCTTCCGCCAGTTGCGAGAGCCGTGCAGACTCCGCGTCAGATTCTCGATGAGAGATATGCGAAGGGTGACCTCACGACCGAGGAGTACCTCGAACGCGTCAAGCATCTAGGTTCTGCCTGATCGCCCAGGCCAGGCGGCTAACCCGATTTAGCGCTTCGCATATACCCCTATGGGGTATATAGTCATCGCATGAGTCGAATTAGCCAGGGTGCAATCAATGGATCTCACGCACATGACCACGACACAGTGCCGGGGCATCCCCAGACGGGTTCCGCCGGCATGAACCACGCGGGGCACGGTAATCATGTCGCTCAGTTCCGGCGGCTTTTTTGGATCATGCTGGTCGTTGCTCTGCCGGTGGTTGTCTTCAGTGACACCTTTGCGATGATCCTGGGTTACCAGCTGCCCAGATTCCCGTTGGTGGTGTGGATTTCGCCGGTTTTTGGAACGGTGATGTACGTCTGGGGTGGGCGGCCATTCCTGACCGGCGCAGTCTCGGAGTTGAAGTCTCGAAAGCCGGGGATGATGCTTCTCATCGCCTTGGCCATAACCGTCGCGTTCCTCGCCTCGGGGGGTGCGAGCCTCGGGCTGCTCGATCACCAGCTCAACTTCTGGTGGGAGTTGGCGTTGCTCATCGTGATCATGCTGCTGGGGCATTGGATCGAGATGCGATCTCTCGCACAAACCTCTACCGCCCTCGAATCACTTGCCGCCCTGCTCCCAGACGAAGCAGAGCGGGTCGATGGTGACACCACCACCACTGTCGCCCCTTCCGACCTCGTAGTGGACGACCTGGTGGTCGTGCGCCCTGGCGGCCGCGTTCCGGCCGATGGCGAAATTACCGAGGGCATCGCCGATGTCGATGAATCGATGATCACCGGCGAGTCTCGCCCGGTGAGCCGTGGCATCGGCTCTCACGTTGTGGCTGGCACCGTTGCAACCGATAATGCGCTGCGTGTACGCGTGACCGCGGTCGGTGACAACACTGCACTGGCGGGAATCCAACGTCTGGTCAGTGAAGCCCAGAACTCTTCATCTCGCGCCCAGCGTTTGGCTGATACCGCAGCGCGGTGGCTGTTCTGGTTTGCACTGGGGGCCGCCGTGATTACGGCAATTGTTTGGACGTCGCTGGGGGCGCCGGATGAGGCGATCATCCGCACGATCACCGTGCTGGTCATTGCGTGCCCGCATGCGCTGGGCCTGGCGATTCCTTTGGTCGTATCCATTGCAACGGAACGTGCGGCGAAGGGCGGCGTGCTGATCAAGGATCGACTCGCCCTCGAGGCCATGCGCACCGTGAATTCCGTGCTCTTCGACAAGACTGGCACCCTGACCAAGGGTGAACCCACCGTCTCGAAAGTAGTCGTCGTCGACGGAGTCTCCGAAGGGGAATTGCTTTCCTGGGCGGCCGCGGTCGAAGGCGACAGCGAACATCCACTCGCCAAAGCAATCATCACGGCAGCCAAAACACGCAATCTCCCCGGTCTTCGGGCCACGGACTTCCAGGCCTCTACCGCGGTCGGCGTCACGGGAACTGTCGGCGGCAACCGGATCAGCGTCGGCGGGCCGAGCATGCTCGCCTCCCACAACTCCTCGGCAATGACGGAAACCACAGCGTGGGAGAACGACGGGGAAATCATCCTGCACGTGCTCCGCAACGGCACGGTGGTGGGGGCGATCGGGCTCGCCGATGAGATCAGGCCCGAATCCCAACCGGCAGTCGACGCCCTCCACACCCTCGGCATCCAGGTCGTCATGATCACCGGGGATGCCGAGGCGGTCGCCCGGTCGGTCGCAGCCCAACTCGGCATCGACCGGGTCTTCGCGGAAGTCCACCCGGAAGATAAGGCCGCGAAGGTTATCGAGCTTCAGACGGAGGGACGCAAGGTCGCGATGGTCGGCGATGGCGTGAACGACGCGCCAGCCCTCGCCCAAGCGGATGTCGGAATCGCGATCGGTGCAGGCACCGACGTCGCCATCGCGTCCGCGGGTGTCATCCTCGCCAGCGACGACCCCCGGTCGGTGCTGTCTGTCATTGAGCTGTCCCGTAAGAGCTATCGCAAGATGAAGCAGAACCTGTGGTGGGCGGCCGGGTACAACCTAATTGCCGTGCCGCTCGCAGCCGGCGTCCTCGCGCCGATCGGATTCATCCTCCCCATGGCGGTCGGAGCTCTGCTGATGTCGGCCTCAACGGTGGTGGTGGCTCTCAACGCACAGTTGCTGCGACGCCTGGATCTCCGCCCCGAAGTCAGTGCCGGTGCCCTGTTGTCCGGGCCATCTCTTACTGCTCTGGGGAATGATAGCGAGCAGGAGAGAGCACTCGCGGGGAGCGCGGGCTAGTCAGGCGCGTCCGGTGTTATCTGAACTTCTTGACAAGGGTCATGGCATTCAACGCATGGGAAATGAAACGTGTAGGTCACGAGTCAGTGAGTTCCCCTGCCGTGAGCAGTTCGACCGGATCAATGTCAGTCGATATCACTGCCATGGGGTGCTTCCTTTTCTATCTCAGGAATTTTTGAGCAAGGGAATACGCCTCTCATCTGGCCCGAGAATCTGCACCGGGGCCGGCGCGCGAGTCCGGCCGCGCTAGCCTGACGCCATGGGCTTCTCGCTGCTCGCGCTCGTGGTGCTCGTCGGCCTGCTCGGTCCGCTGCTGGCGGGCCGGGAATCGTGGCACCTTCCGGCAGTGGTGGGGGAGCTGCTTGGGGGGTTGCTCGTCGGCGCCTCCGGCCTTCGACTGCTCGACTCGACCGAACCGACCTTCACCGTGCTTGCGCAAGTCGGCTTCGCCCTGGTGATGTTCGTTGTCGGATCGAACGTGCCGGTGCGGGATGTCACGGTGCGGCGCGCGCTCCGTCGCGGACTCGTCGGCGCGCTCCTCGTCGGGGTGCTGGCCGCTGTCGCGGGCGTCGGTCTCGCCGCCCTGTTCGGCACCGGTCACGCCGCGCTCTACGGGGTCGTGATCGCCTCGTCATCCGCCGCCCTCATTCTGCCGATCATTGCCTCGCTTGGTCTTCATGGCATCGCTCAACTCACTGCGCAGGTGGCGATCGCGGACGCGGTCTGCATCGTCGCCCTGCCACTCGCGATCAATCCGGCCCGGGCGGCGTCCACCGCTCTCGGGGCCGTTGCGGTGGTCGCCGGCGCCGGTCTGGTCTTCTTCGTGCTGCGCCGCCTGGACCGTGACGGACTCCGCAAAAGACTCCATCGACTCTCCGAGCGCCGCAAGTTCGCGCTAGAGCTGCGTATCAACGTTCTCCTGCTGTTCGGTCTCGCCGCCCTTGCCCAGTTCGCGCAGGTCTCCGTGCTGCTCGCCGGATTTGCGCTCGGGCTCGTCGTCGCGGCGATCGGTGAGCCGCGACGCCTCGCCCGCCAACTCTTCGGCATCACCGAGGGATTCTTCGGGCCGCTGTTCTTCGTCTGGCTCGGCGCATCGATCAGCCTCTCCGAGCTCGGCAGCCATCCCGCAATGATCCTGCTCGGCGTCTGCCTTGGGGCCGCGGCGATCCTCAGTCATCTGGTCGCCAGGCTCGTCTCGCAACCGCTGCTCCTCGGTGTCGTGGCCGCCGGTCAACTCGGGGTGCCGGTCGCTGCGGCCGCGCTGGGCACCCAGTTGCATCTGCTCCGCCCGGGAGAGGATGCCGCGCTCCTGCTCGGCGCGCTCCTCACCATCGCAGCCACCACCGTCGCCGCGAGCCTTCGGGCACGGCGCGAGCGCGGGGTCAGCGATCGCCCCGTGATGACTTCGTAGACTGCTGGGTGCGGCCCGACCTCGAGCACCGGGCGCCGCGGCGGAGGTGAGAAGACACGGTGAAGGTACGGGCGACCTTCGGCGCCCTGCGGCTGCTCATGGCAGCCGCCTGCCTGATGGCGCTCGTCTCACGATTCCTCTGGGGGCTCGGTTCGGCGACATTCACCCCTGGCAACTTCTTCGCCTATCTCACGATCCAGAGCAGCATCCTGTTCCTGGTTGTCACACTGGGCGCGGCAGTCGTTGCGCTGCGTGGGCAGGATGACGCCGCCTGGTTGGATCTGGCCCGGGTCACCGTGTTGAGCCTGACCGTCTCGTGCGGGATCATCTTCGCCCTGATCATCGAGCAGTCGGGTGAGCGCGGATTCCGCATCGATGTGCCGTGGTCCGATGTCGTGCTGCATTTCGTGCTTCCCGCGGTCGCCGTACTCGACTGGATCATCGGGCCCGGCCGGGGTACGTCGCCCTGGCGAAGCATCGCGATCGTGCTCGTCTTCATGATCGGCTGGGGACTGGTCACGCTCGCGCGAGGGCCCATCGTTGGCTGGTACCCCTACTTCTTCCTCGACCCGGCACAGCTGGCGAATGCGGGCCAGTTCTTCTTCTTCGCGTCGATCGCGGTTGTTCTCTTCGGGGGTATCTCAGCCGCTCTCGTGGCAGTGAGCCGCACCACGCCGCTTGCTGAGCGCTGGGCCGAGCGTTCGGTGCTCAGGCCTGTGCGAACGGGGCGAGCGCCGTCCGCACGGCTTCGACCAGCTCGTCGTCGCTGAGTTTCCCCACTCGCCTTGCCGCTTTGCCGCCCACGATACCGACGAGCACCGGCTCTCCCGTCACTGCCTGCAGGTTCACCCAGTCGGTGATGTCGCTGTCGCTGCCGACGATGCTCCAGACAGCGGCATCCGTCGACCAGAACGGCTTATCGAAGCGTAGCCAGACAGTCTCGACCGATCCCATGCCGAGTGCGCTAATCGCGGTGCGATGGGAGAAGGGCAGCAGCGGGTCGAATGCCACCGCATTCTTCTTGAGTACGCCGAGCGGCACCGTCACCACGACCCGGTCGACGGTGAGAGATTCGCCCGTTCCGAGTTTGAGACTCACGGCTGAAGCGCTGTAATACACGCCGAGTACCGCGGTCGAAAGCGACACCCGGACCCCGTCAAGACTGTCGCGGATGAGGCCGGAAAATCCGCCCGTGACCATTCGATCGCGCGCCGGCAGGTCAGCGAGCCCATACCAGGTGGAGAGTTCCGAGGCACTGGCCCCGGTGACTCCAGCGAGTGAGGCGAGCGACGCATTCAGGAGGCCGGTACCGGAGAGTCCCTCGACCGTCGCCCCGGCCGCCCCGGCTGTGGCACCCGAGCCGTCGAGGGCTGCACTCAGGCTCGGATCGACCAACCGCGCCTCGGCCCAGGTCCGAGCTGTGGCCAGCGCCGGGGCGCCCACCGTGTTGTCGGCCGTGTGGCCGTCGATCCCCGCGGCGAGCAGACCGGCGAGTGGGTTCGTCGCGATCCCGAGGGACGCGAGGCGCGCGAGCAACGGCTCGTCCGTCACCTTTCCGAGCCTCCACGCGCCGAGCTCAACGCCAAGGGGCCACGACTTGGGGGTACGGGTGTCGATGCGCCCACCCACGCGATCCCTGGCCTCGAGAACGACCACGTCGAATCCGCGCCGAAAGAGCGCCCGGGCAGCTTCCGCCCCCGCAGCACCGGCTCCGATCACCGCGATCTTTTCCCCGGTCCTCACAACGTCGAGCACCTCGGCCGCGGCGCGGGCACCCGATTGCTGGGCACCAAGAACGGTGCCAGCCAGATCTGCAGAGGTGGCTTCCCCGGCGAAGAAGACCCTCCCGCCGACCGGCTTGGCGAGATCATCCCGATGCTGGGGGGTGGCGCCCGGCGCCAGGAAACTCTGGGCTCCGCGAGCGAAGGGGTCGGACGACCACCCGCTTCGCTCGATTCCCGACGGCCGTGGGACCGCCTGCGAGGGGGTGGGGGATGGCGTCGAGGACTTCGTGGGACGGGGTGGTTCATCCGTGCACGCCGTTAACACCAGCAGGGAAAGACCTGACCCTGCCCCGAGTAGGAAAATACGGCGACTGAACGACATCTCACCGCCACTGTACTCGGAACGGCCACCGTACTCGGAACACCGCGGGCCGAGCGACCCGTTCCTCAGGGAGCGACGACCTCGCGCCTGGCTGTGAGACGGGCGAGGCCGATCGCGGCCGACGCGACGACAATGATGAAGGCCGCGATTCCGACGACGTAGACGAGAAGACTCGGGATGCCGCCGGGGCCGGCCGGCTCGAGGAATGGATAGGGATACCAGAGCGTGATCGCGCCCCGGATCATCGTGAAAGCAAGCCAGGCGAGGGGGAAGGAGATCACCAGCCACAGTCGCTTCCACGGTACCCGGGCGCGGCCGGGAGCGAGCATCCAGTCGAGCAGAATGAAAACCGGCACCCACACGTGCATAACCTCGTTACACCAGCGAGGTGGCTCATAGCCGCCGTCACCCGGAATGTTGCGCAGCAGCACGTTGTACACCTGCCCGGTGATAACGGCGTACGACAGGATGGCGACCCGCACGCTCGTGAACAGTTCGGTGTCGCGGTCCCACCGCCAGGCAATCGCGCCTCCGACGAGCAGCACGACGACGTTCATCATGCTCGACTCGATGGTGAAATAGCTGAAGTACTCGCCCGGCGTGAAGGAGTCGTGGAGCAGGTCGGCGGTGATCTGGGTGACGAGCGCCGCAAGCACCAGAAGGCCGACGAGAACGCGTATCACCGCAAAAGCACGTCGCGACGTTGGCGCATTCACGCGCACCGGACTGTCAATCACGAGGGTCTTCGTCACGGCTTCACAATAATGGCTGGTTGTGACGTGCTCGAACGGGAAGCTGTGGCCACGCGGCAGTTTCTCAGGAATCACCGGATCGGCGCCCCGGGCGATGCTGCTTTTGGTGCCATTCTCGCCGGTTGTCACGCTTTAGGCTGGCGGGATGTCACTTCCCGAGGTCTGCGTCTGCTATCTGCTTCGGGCGGCGCCCGGCGGAGATGAAGTGCTGCTCGGGCGCAAGAAGTTCGGGCTCGGGGAAGGCAACCTCGTCGGTCCGGGCGGCAAAATTGAACGTGCTGAGACTCCGGAGCTAGCCATCCGGCGCGAAGTCGAAGAGGAGACCTCGCTCGTGCTCGGAGGTATCGAGCTCGTCGGGGAACTCACCTACCCGTTTCCGTTCAAACCAGCCTGGAGCCAGAAGTCGTGGGTCTTTGTCTGCCGGGAGTGGGAAGGTGAGGCCACGGAGTCCGACGAACTCGCGCCCGAGTGGTATCCGGTGGCCGATATTCCGACCGCGCGGATGTGGGATGACGCCCGCTACTGGGTGCGGGATGCCCTCGCCGGCCGCTTCGTGAAAGCAACCTTCGAATTCGGGGCGGACCTGCGCACCGTTTCCGCATCCGACCATCCGGCATTCGCGATCACCGCTCCGCGCCACCCCTGATCGGCGCGTCCGTTCGCGAGCCCGGTGGCGATCACAAGGTCGGGGGAGTGCTCGGCAACCAAGCGGTCGAGCTCGTCCGGTGCCGCGACGAAGGCGACCGGGCGACGGGCGGTAATGAGCTTCACGGGGGAGCTCTACCGCAACGCGACGAGAGCGACGGCATCCGCAGAGCTGTTGGATGCTGCACCGTCGAAGGGCTCAAAGTGTCCCGTGCCACCTAACTTGTCGTTATGCCACCTAACTTGTCGTCGCGTAGCGCGTCGTTCCCGAGACGATGGCTCACTACGTCGACAACGCGACGCTCAGCTACCGAGAATTACACCAATCCACGGGACGTGACCCGGGGTGCTACCTATTAGGTGCGAGACAACGAAGATCCTCGCGCCCAAACTGAGCGGTCACGCGGGCGTGATAAATCGGCAGCAGTCCACGGATTTGTTGTCGAGCGAGCGACACCATCGTCGTCGCGACCCTCGACCGCCCGGGAAAATAAACCCAGAACCTGCTCGCGTTGGACAGGTCCTGTGGAGGGTAATTTCGCTTATCCGAATTCACCGCCGGATAGGCTAAGGCTGACGACCGTTTACGGAAAAGCGAAATCCACTCCACGGGATGTGACCCATCCGTGACTCGTATCGGGCAGCTCTTCAGCATCAAGAACGCGCAAGCAGCATCAGAGGGGTCGGGCTCGACCTACTGGCCTGATGAAACAACTGGAGTCCGATGTCCGCCTCACCAACGCGCAGCCCGTCCCTCACTATTGCAATTGCTCTCGTGGCTGTCGCTGCTGGCTCGCTCATCACGGTAGTGGTGTTGTTCTCGACAGGCGTTGCGCGATCAACGTCAACCGGCGCCTTGGCCCAATCAAACGCGGTTAGCACATCTTCTGGTGCCGCCTCCGTTGGCGCTGGCGCTGCCGATAAAAGCGCGGTAACACCGAGCCCAGCAGCTACTCGGTCTGCCATCCCCCCCGCCGCCGTCGCACCAATGCAGGTGCTGACGATCGGAGACTCGATCATGAAGGGCTACGGGGTTAGTCCGGCGGATGCCTGGCCAGAGCTCATCTCAGCCGCCAACGGCTGGGACCTCACGACCCTCGCCTGTGATGGTGCCGGGTTTGTCGACCTCGGCAACCCAGCGGAGTGCGGGGATACCCTCGTCGACATAGTCCGTTCGGCCGCCACCCTCCACCCTGATCTCATAATCATTGAGGGCAGCAGCAACGACTTGGAACACCCGAACTCCGAGCTGCTCGCGGCAACGACCAGCGCCCTCACGATATTGCGTTCCGAGTTCCCGAACGCAGAGATCATCGGCCTCAGCGCCATCTGGCCAACGACAGACCCGCCGGCCCAACTCGCGGATATCAATTCCCAAGTGCACCAGGCTGTCACCGCGGTCGGGGGCCACTACCTCGACATCGGACAACCACTCGTCGCACATCCAAAGCTCATGCAAGACGATGGCATTCACCCGACAGCTGCCGGACAGGTGGTGCTAGCTACCGCGATTCAAACCGCGATCACGGCCGAACAGCAAGCGATCATCGAACAAAAGACGAACACCGAACACCAGAGTTATCACCGCGCCGCCTAAGGGATTGTTCCGCTTCGCGGAGTAATTGCGCTCGATCACGCCAGGGGCGTTAGCTAGGAAAACTGGCCGCGATCGAGCATCGCCTCCACCTGATCCACAGCCGTAAACGGAATTGTGCGGGCGTAGTGCGAGGTCCTGGCTGACCGAGCACCGCGAAGAGAATGGCTGCACCGAGACGGAGCCGACTTTCCCGGAAGGTACCCGACTCAAAGAGCTTGCGCGGGAAGTACAGGAGCTCAAGACCGAGGCTCAATTACTTGAAAAGCGGTGGCCTAAATATCGCGCGGGAGCAGAGGCAGAGAGCCGGAACGAGTTCACCGCCTCCAAAAAAACTGAGCCCACTAGCCAAATTCTTATGCGTGAAATTGTACCGCTGGTCGGACGTGTCGCGGCGAACCTGTCCCGCCCAAGGTCCCGCCCACGAGGGTCGCCCGGGTCGAAAACTGGTCCCTAGCGTGGTCTCGTGTTGACGGGAAATACCGCCCGCTGATCGTCCGTTGTGCGGGCCCCTTTGGGGAGGATTAAGTCGACCGCCTATCGTTTAGTGATGGATCAGACGAAGCACATCCTCGTGTACTCCGACTCGCTCACCTGGGGGATCGTGCCCGGGACTCGACGGCGACTCCCCTTCGACTCCCGGTGGCCAGGCGTCATGCACAACGCGCTCAACATCGGCGATGTGCGGATCCGCGTCACCGAGGACTGCCTCAACGGCCGACGAACAGCCTTCGATGACCCGTACAAGCCGGGACGCAACGCGCTAGCCGGCATCCAGCAGGTCATAGAAGCGCAGTCGCCCCTCGACGTCGTCGTTCTCCTGCTCGGCACGAACGACTTCCAGTCGATGCATTCGCACGATGCTTGGCATTCGGCGGCGGGTCTGGCCGCGGTGGTCAACGCCGTGCGCACTGCCCCGACCGAGCCGGGGATGCCGGTACCGGCAATCCTTCTCGTCGCGCCTCCGCAGCTCGACGACCCTCGCGGCCCCATCGGCCCGAAGTTTGCCGGCGGGGATGTCGCTTCGCGCGGCCTCGCAGATGCGATTCGGCAGGTTAGCGAGGACACGGAGTGTGCGTTCTTTGACGCCAACTCCGTCACCACCAGCAGCACCGTCGACGGGGTGCATCTGGATGCCGACCAGCATGAGACTCTCGGCCGCGCCCTCACTCCCATTGTCGCGGACCTTCTGCAGCGGGCGTGAGCCGCACAAGTCACCCGTCGGCCCCTGGTGTCGTCCCGTAACGGGTCCCGCTTTCGGGCGGTCGAATCGGTCGAAAAGTGCTCTTGGGAGTGCTCTCGCGAGGGCACGAAATCGCGTCCGTTGATCGTCCGTCTTGCGGGCTTCAGAGTGAGCTGAGTTCGATGTCCATCATCAATTGCGCTGGTCGAGTTCGAGGTCATCATGAACACGCCAGCCACACTGGTTGCTTGACTAGGAACTGTTACCTGACCCGTGCACCAGACCCTCCGAGAATGCATGCCGCCCGGACGTGACCCCTAGTCACGACGCTCGCGACGCTCGCGACGCAACACGTACACGACGAGTGCTGCAAGAAATATCACAGCGCCGATTGCGGCACATAAAACAAGGGCGGGCCAGATGCCAGGGCGGACAAGAATCAACAACCCAAAAACGATCGCGATGACGGCGCCGCCAACCATAAAGGTTATTGGCCTGCGGGCGTTCAAAGCGATTTTCCTTTCAGCATATGAGGGCCCCAGTCACACCTATTCCGAATCCGACCAGAAGTCCGGTGACGTCTCCGGCTGAGGTGACCATCGCAGCCGAATGTAGTAACGACGAGCACCCCCACAATAAGACCGATTGCAGCCACGGCGACACTACACTGAGCCGCCTTACTAAGGTTGCCTGATGGATCGCTTCCGTTGATCGGGTCGTCGCCGGCGTAGGCGTACCGGTTGGCGTTCCCTTTCGACGACGGGTCCCACGGAGGACGAGATAGCCTGTATCGGGTGGCCGACCTGACGTTAAAGGCACAGCGGGTTGTCTCGGAAACGGGTTCAAGAAGGTCAGGAAGTAGACACCGATGTGCCGCCACTTTCAGCATTCACAACGACTTGCCTTGCGTCCCTGTTGCGGATTGGTGATCGCTCCTCTTATTTGGAGGGTTCGTCTTGATCGGTGACCATTGCTATTTCTGCCCAATCGTTGTCCGTGAGGTAGAAGTCGCTAACGTCCGAGTCGGGCTGAAGAAGCTGGGCTCCCGCGTTTCTTAGCTTCTCGAGGATGTGCCAGCTCAGGGGATTGCCCTGGTGCTCGATCAGCCAAATTTGAGTCTCCAGGTCCAGCCGTGTCCACCATTTGCTAGACTCCATCACGGGCAAATCCTACTTCTCCGTCAGGAGCCTATTGACGACCCGACTCCGCGGTTGACGGTCCTCCAGAAACCGTCTTTGACGATTGCGGGAACTTTGTCACCGGCGTCCGCTTGAGGTCCGCCGTCCCGCTTACGGGCATTTCGACTAACCGCTCCGCGTTTATCGGCGAGCGGGCACCTCTACACCGTTTGATAGGCTCTCGGCGGTGAGTAGACAGGCGTTTTCGATACGACGAACGATTGATGCCGACTGGCGCGAAATTCGTGATCTGCGCTTGGAGATGATCCGCGATACCCCTAGGGCCTATGCCGAATCGCTCGATGCCGCGCTGGGCCATGAAGAGGCTGAGTGGAGAATGCGCGGGAAGCGTGGCACCAGCGATCACGGCATCAAGATCGCGGGGATCACCGACTCTGGACTCTGGATAGGAACGATGGGCGGATTCGTGCCGGACCCAAATACGGGCCCACTTCTCGTGGGCGTGTATGTGGCTCCGGAGTTTCGTGGCAGGCAGATGGGTCTGACCGATGCCCTTTTGTCGACAGTGGAAAATTGGGCCCGCACCGAGAGCAGCCAGCTGACTCTTCACGTGCACGAAGACAACGCGCGCGCGGAAGGCCTACGAACGTCGCGGCTTCACTGCCACCGGTCATACCATCGCATACAATCTCGACCCCACTAAAAGGGAACTAGAAATGGTCAAGCGGCTCTAACATTTGACTCGCCCGGCTTCGACTGCGTTCGCGACGCTGGCCGGACTCATGTCGCGTTCATGGTCCCCCTTGAGGCAAGGGACTTGCGCCGATCGAAAGGATCAGGAAACCGCGGCCGTGTAGCCGAAGTCGGCCCAGGTCCACCGCATCGGCTCGTCGTACAACGTGCTTGTGACCACACGGTCCGAGTAGAGGGCACCGTTGTAGAGAGTTCCGAATACCAGCAACGCCTCCGCGAGGAGCGGCAAAGCCGCCATTACTTGGACACGCTCCAGCGGATCGGTGTGTATCCCTGTCTTCAGAGAGCCCCAAGGGCTGTAACCGAAGGACAAGATCCTGGTTTCGTGACCTTCCGCAGGAGTGTCGTAAATGTTGGGGCCGGCGTAGATGTTCGCCTCAACGAGAGTCAGCAGGCCATCCCGATAGAAGCGGAAGCCTCTCATTTCCTCATCCGGGGGTTCGGCGTGCGGGCCACCAATATGGTCTAGCCACACGCCTCGCTCGTGATCCACCACGTATCGGGTGAAACCAGTCTTGTACGGGGGATGATCCGGGGGAACGTCCTCAACCTGAAACATGGGATCCTTATCTCACGACACCCGACCAGGTGTAACTGAGGAGACTTGAGCAATTCAGCTGCTCGTGTCATGAAGCCTCTGGTCTTGGCCACACGGTCGACTTCGCCATTAGGCGTCGAAGCGGGACATTAGGGCCGGCCTCCAACTCGCATGTCGGAACCGGCGAGAGCGGCATCCGTCATCCGCGCATGACTGTCCCGCTCACCGTCCTGTTATCGGGTGGTCTCGAATTCAGGTGACTGGACGGTCTAAGGGTAATTATCCGGGACACCAGTAGGCGTGACCGGTGCTTGGTATGGGTATTTGTTGGGCCGCAGATAGCGCCAGTGCATCCGTATAGCCGGATCGATGGGCCCCGCGAGGAGGTCTGGGTCGGCGTGCCGGAACAGCCAAGAATAGAAGGCAAGGGTTGCTACTTGAAGCGCCGCCAAGGCGCCGGCGACGATAGCAAACGCTACTCCACCTGAGAAAACCGCACTCGCAAAGATAAAAAGAAGAAGAGCTACGATGAACAGGCGAAGTTAGATGCCACGACGAATTGCGTCTGCTTGAGTGCGTGCGCGTAACATGAGCTGAGCGTACGCTTCCCGACACAGATTGCCCGGATCACGTTACCCTGTGACACAGCATCGGCGCAATCGACGGTTGGGTCGTGTGGCCCCAGATCTGTAGTGCTGGACGTCCCAGAGTCACTCACCATCGGGACGCTCGGCTGGTCTGATCCATTGCCCTTTAGCCTGTCCCGTCGGCAGTTCTCGCTGAAGGATCCTCGGGCGCCCTGTCGATGGATCAGATGCTGTCGGCCCCGATCTACGCTCTACTCTTCACTGTGGTTTGCAGTCTGGTGGTTCAGACCCAAGGGCATCTCTAGCTGACGCGTACCGGGCTCGGCGGGGTCCGCGATCATCCCCCTTCGCAGTTGTTGCTGCCGCTGTAGCAGGGCTGATAATTGCTGTTCACTGGGGCCGGCGTCTCGGGGCCTGGTGTGAATCTGTCTTGGGGGACCGCGAGAATGACCGCCGCAAGAGACCAGCCGACAAGGAAGACGGCCGAAAGAACGACCAAAGACCGGGCGTTGAATACGATTGCGACGACCAGGCAGACGACCGGCACCACCACGACCAGCCCGGCCGTGCGGAGGTAGGTGTCCGCGTCACTCGCCGAGGGTTCCGGCGTCGTTCCGAAGAGCCGGAAATAGATGTTTAACCAGTTCAGGATGAGCGCTGAAGCCCCGGAAGCACCGACAGCGAGAAGAAACGTGATCACGATCGCCGCCACAGCCCGCGGCCGCTCGTCGCTACGATTCCGGAGGAACATGGCGGCACCGAAGCTGCCGATGGCGACCACGGACGCGAAGCCCACCGTGCGCACGCCGAGGGCGGAGAGTGATATCGCCCCCGCGCCATCGCCGAGGGCATCGTTCGGCCCCGAGGTCGCGACCGAAACAGCAACGGAAGAGACAACAGCAGCAACGATCGCAAAGGCAGCGCGGCCAGCCACGCCTACTCCTCCGAGCAGGCCGATAGCGAGGACGAGGATGGCCCAGACCCCCACCGCCGGCGAGGCCAGTCGGATGACTGATCCGACAACGTCCAGGCGCGCCCCATTCACCGCGCCCTCGGAGGTGACCAGACCTGCGACGAAGAGCGCGATCGCCGTGAAGACGATCATCGCCGCACTGTCGCGGATGCCCGAGCGCGATCGCGCGAAGAAACTCGGGAATTTCTCAACAGGGTTCATGATCGCGTTCTAGCGTCGGCGGCGGTCCGGGCCGACCCGGCAGTCGACCGCGACAGCCGTGGCGACGTCTTGTTCGACGATGTCGGGGGTGCTCCTCCCGCCACGTCAGCCCACGCTAGAGACCAATATCCGTGACGAGCGGTCGAATAGACGCGAAAAGCTGTGCCCACTCCGCCTGCCGAACAAATGATTGCAACTCCGGCCGGGAAGAGCGGTGGAAGGCGTTGCGCCCGCGGTGATGGTTGGAGCATCCAGATCTCCCCATTTCGTTTGTGAACCGACTAAGCCTGAATCCACCGATGTTGATTGGTAGTGTTCGGCGGTTTAAACAGAGAACGCCTTCCGGATCAGGAAAAATAGAACTTACTTAGGGATCTATTCGACCGATTCGGGAGGCATCTCGTAGATGCAACTTTTCCATAAGAATTCCGCCCTGTCAGCAACCTTCGACGATGGCAACCTCGTGTCGTCCGCCGGGCTCGTCCCGGCGATGATGCTGGCCGTGTCAACCGGCCTGAAGGATCTTGCCGACGAGCTGCTCACCGTGCCGAAATCATTCGGCGCCAATGCGGGGCTGAAAGTGCTTGCGCTTGTCGCGGGAATGGTCGCCGGAGCCGACTCCATCGACGACATGGCGATGCTGCGCCACGGCGGGATGAAAAAGCTCTTCACCGGCACCTATGCGCCGTCGACGTTGGGATCATTTCTGCGTGCCTTCACCTTCGGCCATGTACGACAACTCGACGCCATAGCCCGCAGATGGCTGAATAACCTCGCCGCGGTCGCGCCAATCGTGGCTGGCATCGA